>CAKMOY010000218.1 GCA_927911235.1 uncultured Moraxella sp. | reverse complement strand
TTTTATTGCCTTTTTTTGGCTTCTTGTATGGCTTCGTCTATTTTTTGGTTGATAAGTTCGCCTTTTAAGCCTTGTTCTAAAGCTTTTTGTACGTTGTCAAAACCGACTTTGTTAATATCTTTTGTTATTTTAAGTTCATTGACAACGTCATCTATTTTTTGATTTACAAGTTTGCCACCATCTATAATCTGTCCAAGCTGTCCTGTAATTAGTTCACCTTTCATATCCAAGCCTTCAATCGCAATTTTGGTTTGTTTTTGGCGTTCTAATATTTCATCTGTCTGTATATTGATAACACGGTTGGTTGTTTGTAATTCTGAAATAATAGTCTCTTGCTGTGTTTCAAGTCTTGAAAATTGCGATGTTAATCTGTCTGCTAATGATGATATCGCATTCACAATACTTGAAACATCAATTGGCGGTGCATCTGCACCATCTTTGCCATTAGCACCAGTCTGACCTGTCTGACCTGTCGCACCATCTTTACCATTAATAGGTACAGCGTTACTATTTAAAATATTGTCATAACTACCTGCTTTTATTTCGTCTTTAATGGCTTGTTCAATGCCAGTTTGTGCTGGAACATTACCGCTTTGGGCTTGTTCTAATACATAGTTTGCGACACTTTCTAAAAGATGTAACTTTTTCAACAACTTCTCCTTTATTCCAAATAGAACCATAAAAAGACCGAATGTATCCTGCAGGAATAGGGGCATTATTTTTAATAGATTCGGGTGTTGCAACACTTAAATCACAGCTAAAACTCGCAAAGTCAACTTGAATGGTTAAAATAAATTTACCCCTGTAAGGACTTTCATAAGGAGTATAAAATCTAGCATAGGTTAATCCGTACTTAGATAAAAAAGCATCTGTTTTGACAAAGTTACAGGCATCTTCAGCACTGGAAAAGGATTTGCCACCAATGATAAATTCTGATTCACCGTTTACGACTTCTTTATGTCGGATTTGATTATTTTCAGGGTCTAAAACATAATCAGTTGCACCAAGCATCGCTGTAACAGCTGTATGTAAAAGCGATAAGCCATTAGCGGTTTTTAGTACTTTAGCAACCATACTTGCGGTTGGGGTGATTTTGGCAAGCGATTTTTTGTTACCGCTGATTGCTTCGGTAAATGCCGTTTTACCTACCATGCCAATTTTGGATACAGTCCAACCACCACTCGTATTTGCATATGCGTAATGCGGAGCAATAACAAGTATCAACGACAATAACGAAGCAACAATAATTTTCATGTATTTACCAAATAATGTAATAGGTCGTAATACCAAAATAAACATGGCAAAATAACAAAAATAAAATAAAAAAACATTCTCATCATTTCACCAATAAATAAAATGTCATTATTACGATGATTACAAAGAACCAGTTTAAAATGTGTTGCGTGTCAGACATTAGCATAATATTATTATCCTTATTGGCTATGGTCTTGGTAATAGTATTCATAGGATAAATCGTCATCTTCATCAGCATTGTATCTATCAGCAACCCAATGCGGATCAAAGCCTACATAGTCATATTGTTGCTCGTCTAATTTAACATTTGATACATCTAATGATTTTAAGTAATAGTAAGCTTCTTTTCTCTCTTTCTTTTTCTCTCTTATTTTTTCTCTTTTAATATCCGCCTCATACAAAATTTCATATTCAGCAGCCAATTTTTTAATGTTCAAAAATTCTTTCGCCGCTTCTTCTTGACTATCATAATCAAATTGCCTATCTTGATAAAACGCTACAAATTCTTTATTCTCTTGCGGATTTTCCAAAAATATCGCTTGACGATATTTTTTATAGGCAATTAACAATATGACTATTGATAAAGCGATTGCCAAAGCAGATGATACAGCGGTTAATACCGTTATCATTGTATTAATTAATGTAGAAAAAATCCTATCAAACATTTTATCACCCCTAAAAAGTTATGGACTAAATACATAGCCCATAACCTTTTATTTAGATTGTCCTAAATTTACACTGAGAACAATCCTTTTTTCACCCAACGCCAACCAACAATTGTTACACCAATTGTGATTGCTACTGCAATAGCACCAGCGACAGCAGTTTCAACACCTGTTAATGTTTCATTTAGCTTAGCCAAATCTAACGCTGCGTTAGCTGATGCGGTGGCAACTAAAGCAACTGCACCAGCAATGGGTGCTAAAAAGCGTTTGTTGCTTTTTGATTTTTTGATTACAAGTTCGCTTGTATAGTTACTCATATGAGTACTCCTTATATTGAATTTAACATTTTTTTAACAATCTTATATGAAAAAACCAATCCAAATAGTGAAACAGCTAATCCAGTTAATAATAAAGCTTGTTCACCAGTTATCGCCAATTCACTTGTTAGGCTTGGTTGCGTAGGTGAAGATTGTTGTAACACCCAAATTTTACAGTCATAACCGCCGTATATATTCCTTACTCTTTCAAGTTCAGCACACACATAAGCCATAACTGCAAATCCTTTATATTAAACTTTTTTTGTTGGTACGATATCAACAACAATAAAACTGCCTGATTTACCAGTTGTTTGCAATTCCCATGTAATTGTTGCTTCAAATTCTTTATTGTCTTTTAACAATTGCGGATATTTTTTGACAAAGTCATGATAATTTTGGCTTGTCCCCCAATTATATTGCGGACTTGGAACACCAAAACCTTCTTTAGCTCCTTTTAATGGCGTGTCAATATGTACTTTGGTTGAGTCATATTGATTGCCATTTTCTAATACCCCTTTACTTGGGTACATAGCTCTTACGTTTGTGATTGATTGCATTTGCATTTGTTTTCTCCTATGAATATCCCCACATCTTGCCATTGAAAACAATATTTGTAGGGTCTTGGTTGTGTTTAATTGTTTCTTGGTTGTCAAACGGTATGCCATAATCAACTACCAATACATTCGGTTTGTGATTTAGTTTGTCAAAATGTACTTTCATTAGGTATGGCGTTTTTGTTTTTTAACCTATTTACGGTTGCTAGTCTTGGCGGATAATAATCTACTTTATCGCTTTGTAGCATGTCTAATATTTGTTTGTCTGTGTAGTAATCTCTGAATACTCGCAGGTACTTGCCAAATTGATGTTTGACAATTTGTTTTGATTTCTCAAATGTGATTTTGGCAGTTTTTTTGATGACTTCTATTCTTTTCTCAGTTGTGCTATTTTCATTTTTGCTATTTGCATTTTCTATCAATTCCATACAATAAGGATATGCACCAACAAAATATCCTGTTGGATCAATGAGTATTTCAATGGGTATATGCCTGTTTTTTCCTGCTAATTGCACTTCCGAACGAAACCAAGAGCTGGTAGGGTCGCCAAGTTGTTTTCCTTTTTCATATCCACGATACATTTTATTTTCTCTCGTGCCTACTTGTAGTGTTCTCCCTTTTCCGTTATGGCGTTTCCAGTCGCCTAGTAATTGTACACTGGGTTTTTTATTGGTTAAGGCAAATTTGCCTTGTGTATCGGCTTTGTTGGCTTTTTCAGGGCTTGAATACGCCCCTTCAAAGTCATCATGTGCTAAGTCTATTCTTGTGATTTTTGGGTTTTTGGTTAGCATTTTCAGATAATTGTAAAAAATGTATTCCCATGCGTCAGGCATATTACGACAGCCAGCACCGTATAGCATGATTAATACTGTATCCGTTTTTCCATTATCAATACAAATCAAGCCTAATGGCTCTTTTATATCCCCTATACGAAACGCATATTTGTAAAAGTTTGCTCCTTTTCCTGTGTATTCAATTTCTCTGTATTCTTCGCCAAATAACATTCCTAACTGTTGTGCTATTACGCCTGATACGTCAAAAGCTAACATCTCTTTTTGTTTTTCGGTAAATTCATTTCCCTTAAATTCGTCCTTTATGCCGTAACTACTTGCATCTACTATGACGTTTAATGCGTCTATTACGACTGATTGCCCCCCTACTGGGATTCGGATTGTATGCTCTACTGGATTTCCGTTATGCAATACCACCTTATTAAGAGTTTTTGACAATTCCCTATATTTTTGGATATCTACGTTTGTGTAGTTTTTCATACAGAACATCTCTCTCAGTTTGTTACCCCCGTGTTACTAATTGGGGGTTAGGGGTCGTTCCCCTGCCTATACCGTTCTAACGGATTTTGTTTAATTTTTAATCAGGTATTAAATTATTTGCATTTTCATCTAATACCATGTTGTAATAGGTCGCTATCGCTGAAATACTCTCTTTTTTTAGATTCTTTTCTTTCGCCATTTCAAGCAAATAATATAGTACTTGTTGGCTTTCATCTGCTACATTACCGCCACTTATCACATCTACTGCTACATCAAATGTCATTCGTGCTACATATACTATCGCTTCATTGTTAAATTCTTCTTCTCTGTTATAAACTCTCATTCTCTCACTCCCGCACTCTGTTTTATTCTATGAAGTAAGCACGCCTTTTTAGTCGCTTGGGTGCGTTTTTTTCGGTTGTGGTACTAAAGTAACATTCTAAATAATAATCCTGCACAACCGAAAAAATCCGCTTTATTAAAAATCTTCATATTCGTCAAAGTCGTCAATATAATCATTGTAATATTCGGCGACTTCACTAAGGCTATATTCATCATTTTCATCTAACCAGTTATCACCGAATCTTTCATAATCTTCTTGAGATTCTTCATCAAAATCGCTGAAAACATTTTGAGTATAAGAGCTATCACCACTAAAAATCGCATTGTCTTTACTATAAGATACCAATTCTTCATAACTACCAAATTCTTGATATTCTGGTAATTCGTATCTGTCCATAAGACTCATTTCAACTGTAGAATATACATCAACACTTGCTCCTGAATCTGACTCTTCTACAATCAGTACAATTTCACCTTTTTCAAATCTTTGCATTTTTGCACTCTCTGATTTTTTAATTAACTATTATTAAAAATTTCTTTAAGACGCTTAACGGATTTTTTCGAGCTTAATTTATGTTTGTTTTTAGTCATCAATTTTGCATAGCTACTGCAAAGGCGAATAATTGTGATAACCAACCAGGTAGTAGCAAATACAGATAAAATTAATAAAAGAACCAAAAGCCATAGATAAACATCTACAGCTTGAGAACTAATTAAAATTGTGTCGTTTAGAAATGACTTGTAATTCATGATTATTCAGCCTTTGAGAAAATGCCGGATTCGGCAAAGATTGGCGGAATATCATCATCAAGCAATGGGGCATTAAGACCATTTTTAAGAGATTGACTAAAAAAATCCTTAGCAGATTTTTTAGGTATTTCTAATTGCCATTTAGCAGCAGGATGCTCATACAAATCAAAGGTATCTATCTCATTTGTAAAGCAATCATCAAAAAAGGCATCCCCCACACTATCGACAACGCCCTTATCTACTTCACCAACTTTAGTTACCACATGGGTATGGTCTTTCGCAGAATCTTTATTGTCTGTGGTTGTGGCTAGGGGAATTTGAAAGAAAGTTTTTACAAGCTCAATGACTTGTAAAACATCATCACCTAAATCAACAATTTGATTATAAACATCTAAAGGTAATTCATGTTCAATGTGTGAAACTTTATCTAAACCAATAAAATGCAAATTAATATATTTTTCAGTATATTTTACTAAATAAACAGCTTCAGACTTTTCAATATCAAAATCAAAAAAGAAATATTTAAAGCGTGAATAACTATCAGTAGAACAATCTTCAAAGTCAAGAGAGATATTAGAGATATTAGACATTTGATACACTCCACAACAAGTGATAAAATTTGAATTGATACCCTTTTGGGTTTAAACCCATTTGGGTTTATTGTAAATCAAAATTAAAACCCATTTAGGTTTAATAGTATATTACACCCTTTTGGGTTTAATTGCAAGGAAAATTAACATGATTTCACAATTAATTGAAAATGCAACAAGAAAGGCAGGGAATCAGACAAAGCTAGCAGAAATGCTAGGATTAACACAGCAAAGATTGTCAGCGTTTAAAAACTATACAACTGGCGACAAAAGAAAGCCCAATGATGAAACAATCCTACAACTAGCAGACATCCTGGGACTAGACAAAGGCGAAACGCTATATAAAGCTAAATTAGAACTTGAGCCCGAAAAAGCCCATTTATGGCGGTTTATGGTACGCTCGGCGGGACTCGAACCCACGCCACAGGCTTCGGAGACCTGTACTCTATCCAGTTGAGCTACGAGCGTAAAACAAAATTGTTCTAACATTTTAACAAATTTTGTGTTATAAAAGCAAACTTATTCATCAGATTGGGACAATTTTTTGAACTCGCCGTCTAACAATACCGATTTACCAGATTTTTCACAGCGAATTTTGACATGGTTTGCCGTACATGGCAGACACGATTTGCCGTGGCAACAGCATTTGTTGGCAATGCCAAATCCTTACCCTGTTTGGATTTCAGAAGTCATGCTTCAGCAGACCCAAGTCACCACTGTCATTCCCTATTTTACAAGGTTTATGCAAAGTTTTCCAACGGTGCAAGATTTGGCAAATGCGGACTGGGAGCAGGTTGCCGAGCATTGGGCGGGACTTGGGTATTATGCTAGAGCCAGAAATTTGCACAAAGGGGCAAAGCAGTTGGCTCAGATTATTGCCGACACAGGCGATTTTCCGCAAACGGTGCAAGATTGGCAAGCGATTGCAGGCGTGGGACAGTCCACCGCAGGGGCGATTGTGGCGATGGGTGTGCGTGCTACCCAAGAAAAAGGCGTGATTTGTGATGGCAATGTCAAACGGGTGCTGACTCGTTGGGCGGGCATTGACGCAGATATTAACAAAACAGCGACCACCAAGACGCTTTGGGCGTTAGCCGAACGCTTAACGCCCGCCACCGATAGCGGTCTATACGCCCAAGCCATGATGGACATGGGGGCGACCGTTTGCACCAAGTCAAAGCCCAATTGTCTTTTTTGTCCAATTGAGCAAGATTGCGTTGCCAAATCTCAAGGCAGACAGACCGATTATCCTGTTAAAAGCAAAAAATCGCCCAACCCATCAAAGTATTCTTTGGCGATTTTTTTGACCGATAACGATGGCAAAACCTTGTGGTTACAGCGTCCTGATAATGGAATTTGGGGCGGACTGTATTGTTTGCCGTTATTTTTTGTTAAAAAAAACAAACAAAATCAAGTTGTTGCTGATTTTCACAGCGATTTTGACAATGAATATACGTTGGCAGAGCAGGTGATTTTTGAATTTTTAAGCAAACACTCACATATCAACAGCCATGATTTTGCGAAATATTTTGGCGAAAAAATGATAAAACACAGTTTGACGCATTTTCATTGGTTTTTAACGCCTATAACAATTGTTATCAATGACGAACAAAAAAAGGCGTTAAACGAGCGGTTAAACGATTTGGCATTGGCAGAAAATTGGACATGGATTGGTCAAAATGATGTACAAAATTTGGCAATTTCCACCGCCATGCAAAAGCTAATGTAAGCATTTATTACAAAAATTACTTATTTTGACAGTATTTGACAAAAACTGCTCAATTTTGGGTCAAGATGAACAGTTTTTCTACACAATTAACAAAGCAACCTTTTAATTTTGGCAATTTTTTTTCTACAATACGTTTATCAAAATTCACTATTATTTTAAGAGGAAAAACATATGTTTGCTTTAATTGGTTCTTTAATTTCTGGTTTAATCATCGGCGTATTGGCACGTTTTATCAAACCGGGTGCTGACTCAATGGGCTGGATTATGACGATTGTGCTAGGTATTGTCGGTGCGGTCGTTGGTGGGTTTTTGGCAAGTGCGTTAGGTCTAGCGACAAACGGTGGCTTTATAGGCTTGGCGCTCTCAGTTGTCGGTGCGATTATCGTGTTGTTTATTTACGAAATCGTTACTGGAAACGCAAAATTGGTAATAATTTTGTTAAAAATTAATTCATAATAAAACCATTGTCAAGCTGATAATGGGTTTTTATTTTTTAACAATATTCAAAATTAATTATTTTTCGCTAAATAATTTAACGCCATGTGCAAAAGCACATTCTTTCATGCGAGCAGACTGTGCGATTACGATGGCATCACGCTTGCCCATTGCAATGCTTAAGTTATTGTTTTTACTGGCGTTGGCTTTGCCAAGCCCAAAACTCACCGTTGGATAAATGCCATGACGACCACCTGCGATACCGATACCAACGCCTGACATATTAATGCCTGATGAGCGGTTTTGGTTGGCTTTGATGTATTGGGTTAGGCGGTTGTATTCACTGGTCAAAGCGGTGCAATCATAGCTTTGGTATGTGTTTGGCGAAACGTATTGTGGCGTTGGCGTGCTGGCACAGCCTGTTAAAAATAGGGCAAATGCCATACCGCTTGCCAATAGTTTTGTGGATTTTTGCATAATCATGCCTTGTGTTTGGAATAGTTTGGGTTATTTTAGCATAAATTTGTCAAAGTTTTTGTCAGTTTGTCTGACTAAACAATGATTTTAGCCAATTTGTAAGAATTCGGAAATATCCATATACACAATTTATAAATATTTTTGCAACAATTTTCGGTTATACTACGCACTGGCAAGGAGTCTGTCTATGTTTTTAGTGTACGACCGTTTTTTTTTATCAATTAAAACCAGTCTTGGGGCAAAAACTTTTTGGCTCACGTTGGTGTTTTTGGGAAATGCCAGTGTTTTTTTGAGTGCTTGTCAACCCAAAGAAAAAAACAATCCACAAACCCAAGTGGTGAATGAACAACAAAATATGTCTGTTCCCACCCAGTTTGAAACCATAGCACCACCCGCCAGCACCAGTGTCGCTGATGATAGTTTGGTATCTTCTACCGCAACGCTTGATAGCGAACCACAAGCAGTCATTTTAGATGAACTGACAGAGACTCAAGTAATAGATTCCAAACGCGATTATAAAACAGAACATCTTGATGCCATGCTAGAGCATTATGCTGTGGATGAATTTTTGCCAAATGGTGCAGAGAGCGAAGATTTTCAACAAGCCTATCTTGCCAATATCTACACCATGCATCACAACAACCCTGTGCTAAATGCTGATGATAATGCCGATGTTGCCTTTGTTAAAAATATGATTTTGCACCGTCAAGGGGCGATTAACCTTGCTAAATTACAGCTAGATTATGGCAATGATGACAGTTTAAAATATTTTGCCAAAGACATCATCGCTACCCAAGAAAATGACATTTGGCTAATGACGCATTGGTTAAAAGAAATTTATCCCAACCAGCCCAAAACCCAAAAGCCTCACCAACAAAATATCCAACAAGAATTTGCCAACAGTGTCAACCAAATGCACGAACAAATGCTCATCGGTGCATTGCAGGACGATGCGGACATGGTGTTTATCCAGACCATGTTGCCCTATCACAAAGGGGCGTTGGCATTGGCTCAAGTAGAATTAAAATACGGCACAGACCCAAAAGTGCGTGGTCTTGCCGATGATATTATCATGAACCAAATTCCCGAAATTCAGTTTATGCAAAAATGGCTTAAGGAACATCGTTAAGCCATTTTAAACAGTTATTTGGTCAAGTTTAACGAGCTGGGCTAAAGTCGTGATACATTTCTTGTAAAAAACGCCATGCTTGTTGTTGTTCTTTTTGACGACTTTCGTCAGTTGATAGGCTTGGCAATACGATATTAAGTTGTAAAAATAAATCGCCTGCGTCTTTTGCAGGAATGCCTTTGCCTTTTAACCGCAGTTTTGTGCCGTTTTTGCTATTTTTTGGAATGTTCACATTGACTTTGCCGACAGGTGTGGTAACTGTAATCGTACCGCCAAATACCGCTTCCCAAGGCGATACATCGACGATTTGGGTTACGTTTTTGCCGTCAATTTTGTATTTGTCATCGTTTTTAAATTTCACGGTTAAATACAAATCGCCATTGTCGCCATAGGCATTGGCTTGACCTTGTTTGGCAAGGCGGATTTTTTGTCCTTCGCTGATACCTTTGGGGATTTTGACTTGTATGGTTTTGTTGTCGTAGGACACACCAGACATGGTTTGTACAGGGCTACTGATGGTGATTTTGCGAGTATCACCATCATAACTGGCTTGCAAATCAATCACAATCTCGGTGTGTTCGTCTTCGCCTTTTTGGGCTTGTTGTTGGCTACGTCCGCCAAAACCTTGAAACAAGTCTTCAAAACCAAAAGATTGCCCTTGCCCAAAACCTGCTCCACCACCGCCAAAACCACCACCGCCAAAATGACGTAAAATTTCTTCAAGGTCTTCTTGGCTCACGTTACTGGCGTTGTTAAGCCATCGCCACCAAATCCGCCCCCATTAAAACCGCCAAAACCACCTTGCCCCATAAATGGATTGTTCAGCATGGCATCGTATTGACTACGTTTTTGGCTGTCTTTTAAGGTTTCGTAGGCGTTGTTAATCTCGCCCATTTTTTTGTCTGCGTCTGGGTCTTTGCTGATATCGGGGTGATGTTTTCGCACCAGTTTGCGATAAGCTTTTTTAATCTCATCTTCGCTGGCTTTTTTATCCACGCCCAATATGTCATAATAGTTCTTTTCTGCCATATTTATCCTTTGCATTTTTGTAGAATACAGGTAATATAGTGGCAAATTATTGATTTTCAATTGACCCAAAAAGAGAAAAACATGACAAAAATCGCCCTTTTAGATTATGGTATGGGAAACCTACACTCCGCAGGTAAAGCACTCACCAATGTCGGTGCAGACGTGATTATCACAAACGACCCAAAAAAAATTAACACTTGCGACAAAATCGTCTTTCCGGGGGTCGGTGCGATGAAAGACTGCATGATGGGTATGGCGGACGCAGGCATTGATGAAGTCGTCAAAACCGCTGTGTTTAACAAGCCCATCATGGCAATTTGTGTCGGTATGCAGGCTTTATTTGAAACATCTGCCGAAAATGACGGTGTGGACTGTTTAAAAATTTTAAATGGTCATGTTAAAAAAATTGACGATAACATGACCGAAAACCACGAAAAACTCAAAGTACCGCATATGGGCTGGAACACGGTTTTTGGCATGGACTTGAGCCACCCACTTTGGCACAACATCAGCGACCACACGCATTTTTTATTTTGTGCATAGTTATTATTGTCAGCCATCTGATAGCGATGTGGTGTCGGCGACTTGTCATTATGGCATGGACTTTTGTACCAGCGTTATCAAAGACAATCTATTTGCCACCCAATTTCACCCAGAAAAAAGCCACACTGCAGGCTTGCAACTGTTAAAAAATTTTGTGGAATGGAAAATTTAAGTTAACAAATGTTAAAAATTTTGTTAAACTAAACCACGATTTATCTTTAACCATTGAACCATCAAGGAAACATCATGCGTTATATATTTTTGGCATTATTGCTGTTAAATGCAGGCGTATTTGGTTATTACACATTTTTGCACAAAGCTACGGACAACCAAAGTCTCGCTCAAGCTCAAGCAAGCTTAACCAATCCTGTAACCGCAACCAACGTTACCAGTGAGTTGCCACCGATGATTGGTACAAAAAAATAAACGTTTTTTTTACAAACATTATTCCACTAAAGGTATCATCACCGTTACCACAAGCCCTGTGTTTTCTTGATTGTGGGCGATGACGATACCGTTGTGTAAATGGGCGATACGACTCACAATCGCAAGCCCAAGTCCACTGCCTTGCGTGGTACGAGCCGTTTCGCCACGTTCAAAGGGTTGCATGATTCTGTCTAATTGGTCTTCTGCCACGCCTTCGCCTTTATCGCTTACGCTAATTTGCAAATAATGCTGTAAACTCATGACTGCTTGGGCGGTGTTGTCCGTTTCGGTGAGTTTTTCCAGACTTTTTTTGGCTAATGTTAAATAATCTTGAAAAGCAGTTTCATCAATCACGCCAATTTTTATCAAAATCGGTGGTTCGCCATAACGGTTGGCATTGTTCACCAAATTTACAATCAATCGCTTGATGGACAAAGGACGCAAGGCAATATTTGGCAAATCGTCATCAATCTGCAACTCAAATGGCAAAGGGGCAAACTGCACCACAATCTCACGAACAATCGGACGTAAATCGGTCAATCGCACCGCTTCGTCCGAGCCGTCTTTCATAAACGAAATAAACTGCTCCAAAATCGCATCCATGTCTTCAATATCATAGACCAAACCATCTTTTAAAAACTCATCAGGTAACATTTCCGCCGTCAATCGCATACGGGTCAAAGGCGTGCGTAAATCATGGGAAATACCCGCCAGCATGATGTTGCGTTCTTTTTGGGTTTGGGTTAGGTTGTGAAACAGGCGATTAAATGCAAGGTTTACTTGGCGGATTTCGGTTGAGCCTTCGTTGGTCGGCAAATGGTTGGCATGACCGAGCGTAATATAATCCAAAGCGGTTTTTTGCAAACGTTTTAACGGACGGTTTAATTGTCTTACCAAAAAAATAATCGTTAATAACGTAAAAATCGGAATACCCAATACAAAAAACAAAATCGTGGTGGGGCTGTATTGGGCGTAAAATTTGACAGGTTCTTGTAACCAAAATTCGGGGTGTTTGCTGTCTTGAACGTACAAAATCGGCACAGGTTTAAACTTAAAATACACAATAGTTGGGCGGTTTAACACAGTACTGATTTGTTCTGCCATGATATCGGTAAAAAAACCGACAAAAGTTTTTTCTTCTACTTCTGGAAAAGCGGTTGTATCGGTCAAAATATCAATGTGCGATGTGCGAATGACCCAATCTTTAACCTTTGGCTCGTGTTGCCAATCGTGGTTTAACCTATCTAGCATGACAAGCTGATTGGCGATATAATTGGCATGATTTTTGAGTTCTGGCAAATACAGACTTCGCCAAAAAAACCACAAGGTCAAACTCACCGACAACATCACCATCAACATCACCATAGATGTGGTTTGCCATGTGTTGCTATAACTGGTCAGACGCTCGGGTCGCAAAGATTTCATAGATTATCCGCTTTTTTGCCAAAATCCTTGTTATAATAGGCAATTTTTAACAAAACAGCAAATTTTTATTTTTATTAAGGCAAATGTATGCAATTTTCAAAATTTGGTGAAAAATTCACCCAAAACAGTGGTATTTTACAGTTGATGGACGACTTGGGCAATGCGTTGGCAAGCGACCAACCGACCAATATGCTAGGCGGTGGTAATCCTGCATTTATTAAAGAAGTCAATGAAGTATATTTAAAAATACTAAACAATATCGTGGCAAGCGAAAACGATTTGCACCGCAACATTGCCTTAGACAGCGTTGCCAACTATGCCACACCGCAAGGTGATGTGGGGTTTATTGATACCTTGGTGGATTTTTTTAATCGCAATTATGATTGGGGTTTGACACGAGAAAATATCGCCTTAACCAATGGCTCACAAAATGCATTTTTTTATCTGTTTAATCTGTTTAGCGGAAAATATGCCGATGGGCATGACAAGGCGATTTTGCTACCACTCGCCCCAGAGTATATCGGCTATGCGGACGCTCATGTTGATGATTCGCATTTTGTGGCGGTTGAACCTGCCATTGATGATGTTAGCCATAATGGTGAAACAGGATTTTTTAAATACCGAGTGGATTTTGACAAATTAAACAGCTTGCCAGCCTTGCAAAATGGCGATATTGGGGCGATTTGTTGCTCTCGTCCGACCAATCCGACAGGCAACGTGCTGACCGATGACGAAATGGCACAACTTGACAAAATCGCCCAACAGTACCAAATTCCACTGATTATTGACAATGCCTATGGTATGCCGTTTCCACACATTATCCACACCGACACCACTTTGACGTGGCATGATAACATTGTGCTATGTTTTAGTTTGTCAAAAATCGGTCTAGCAGGCGTGCGGACAGGCATTGTCGTGGCTCGCCCAGAGATTGTTAAAGCGATTAGCAGTCTTAATGCGATTATTAACCTTGCACCGACACGTTTTGGCGGTGCGATTGTCAAGGCATTGTTGGCAAATGACACAATTCAAGACTTGTCGCTCAATCACATTCGCCCATTTTATGCCAAACAATCTGCCTTTGCCATTGGTTTGTTAAAACAAACTTTTGCCGACCTTCCCCAAGTCAAAATTCACAAGCCTGAAGGGGCGATATTTTTGTGGATTTGGTTCAAAGATTTGCCAATCAGCACCCAGCGTTTGTACCAAATTTTAAAAGAAAAAGGCACGCTGATTATTCCAAGCGAACATTTTTTGTGGGGCTAGACACCGCCAACTACCGCCACGCCCACGAATGTATCCGCATGAGTATCGCCCAACATGATGACACGCTTGCCAAAGGCATTGCTTGCATTGGTGATGTTGTCAAAGCGGTGTATCGTGGGGAAATGGTGTGATAATTGACAAGTGTTGATTAACAATTTGTTAAAAATAATAGCAATTTTTTAACAAAAAAGTTAAAATAATAGTCATTATCATTAGCAATATGATATTCCTCAACAAAGGGGTCATGTTGCTTTTTTTTGTCAATCAAAAAGGCTCATTTTATGAAAAAACAATCGTTAGCAGTCCTAGTGCCGATGTTGATGGGTATGGCAAGTCAGTCGGTTTTGGCAGATGATACCACAACAACCACCGAACCTACCACCACGCTAGACACCATCTCTATCCAAGCCACTCGCTCAGATGCCGAAAAAGACTACGTTACCACCGTTGCTCCCAATCTGTTAAAGTCTAACGATTCGTTATTTGAAACTGCCAAATCTGTGTCGGTGATTACCGAAGAACAGCTTAAGCAAAAACAAGCCACCACCGTATCCGAAGCCTTAAAAGGCGTGGCGGGCGTGAGTACAGGGCAGTATGGTAGACGGGGTTGGGACGATTTTGTCATTCGTGGACAATTGGCAAACTCGCAAGTGATGATTGACGGTATGCGTACGGCAACTTCTACCAATTTTTTGAACAGTTTTGATGTGTCAGGACTTGAGTCGGTGGAAGTGGTAAAAGGCCCTGATTCGGTCGGATTTGGACAGTTAATGCCAGCAGGTGTGGTGAATTTAACCACCAAAAAACCCAAAGCCAATAGTTTTCAGGAAGTGAGCATTTCTGCTGGTAGTGATGGCTTTATCCAAGGGGCTTTTGATGTCAATTATGCCAAAAATAACAGCACTGATGGGGCGTTTCGTATCAATGGGCGTGTAGCGGACTCGGACGACCCAACCGATGATGTGTATTTTAAAAACTATTATATCGCACCGTCTTATCATTTTAATCTCAATGACAAAACCGATATGACGTTGTTGGCAAGTTATCAAGCCAGTAAATATGTGCGTCAGCAAGGCATGCCAAGCCAAAATAATGTGTATAAAAATTATCCAAGTAACTTTTTCTTTGGCGACCCAAATCGTTATTTGAATGATGAAAGTGTGCGTTTGGGTTATCAGCTAAATCATGATTTTGATAATGATTGGCATTTAAAACAAAACTTTGCTTTTACCAAACGTGAAGCCGATGGTTCAGCCGTATTGGCAAACACTGCAAGACCGATGACAGGCTCGGTGATGAGAAGACAGCTCAATGACCAGTTAAAACAAGATACTATTTTGTCATTGGACACCAATGTGAATAAAAGTTTTTATACTGGCAATGTCAGTCATGATGTGATGGTTGGGGTTGATGGGTTTAGAGAGCGGAGTGATTATGCGTTTTATACTTGTACCTTTGGCACGATGGATTTGAACAATCCACAATCGGCAAATAACAACTGCACATCGGCTTTAGTCATGCACAACAATCATGCGTTAAACCATTTACAATATGTCGGTCTGTATGCCAAAAATACCATGCGAACCAAAGGCTTTGATGACGATAGCCAATGGCTTGTCAGTGTAGGCGGTCGCTATGATTGGTCACAAGTACAAAGCGACAGCCGAAGAACAGGTTTAACCACCAAAAACTCAGACAACGCCTTTACCGCCAATGCGTCTGTGATGTATGACTGGCACAATATGGTCGCTCCGTATGTGAGCTACGCCACGTCATTTTTACCAACTACGGACAAAGGACAAGACGGCAGTATCCTAGACCCAGAAACAGGCGAACAGTTTGAAGTCGGTGTCAAATTACAAAGCCTTGACCAACGCATTCAAGGCACGTTAAGTTATTATGATTTGACTCGTAAAGATGTTGCCGAAAGCAATGGCGATTATTATGTCGCAGTTGGCGAACAAAATACCAAAGGCTATGAAGCCGAAGTCAAAGCCATGCTTAACGACCAATGGAACGTATCGGCAAGTTACAGTTATATTCCGACCGCAGACGTTATCAAAGCGACCGCAAAATCAAACTACCGTGTCGGACAACGCATTAACCATGTACCAAAAAACACCTACAGTCTAGGCACTCAATACTACTTTGACCCATCACAAAAAGGCTGGTACGTGGGCGGTATGTATCGCCACGAAGACGCACACCATGCCGAACGTGGTGCTGTGAGCATTGATTTGCCAAGCTATAACTTGCTAGATTTAGAAGCAGGTTATCAAGCGGACAAATGGCGACTGGGCATGATGGTACAAAACGTTACCGATGAAGATTACTACTCTGGCACATCACCAAATGCGTCTATGGTAACGTATGGCGACCCACGCTCGTATCGCATGACATTAAGTTACCAATTCTAATTATACTGTCAAAAAAGCCGTTGCATTTTGTCGTTTTTGATAAAATCGGCGGTTTTTTTTCACATCAAAATTTATCAAAATCCATCAAAGAAAGAAACGTTTATGCAAAAATGGCAAATTGAACTGTATGGTACGCCGATTTGGTTATTACAAACCTTTTTTGGCGTGGTAATCGTGGGCGGATTGTTGGTTCTTAGCCTAAAAAATACGTACTTTGGCAAACAGTTTTATCAAGTTATCAAACCTTGTATTGATAAAAATAACGCCTCCAAAATTATCGCCCTTATGGTGATTATGCTTGTTTTGTTGTTATTAGAAGTGCGATTTAGCGTTCTCAATACCTTTTTTTATAATGGCTTATACAGTGCCTTAGAAAAAAAACAATTAGACGCTTTTTGGTTTTTTGCAGGGTTAAATGCGTTGCTCTTGGTGGTGCGAATTATTAACGGTGTGATTGACCAATGGTTTGAAGAAGTGTTCAAAATCCGCTGGTTAGAGCGGTTTAACCAAGCCTTGCTCAATCAATGGCTAAGTCATAAACATTATTATCACCTACAAATGAGCCAACAACGCCCCGATAACATTGACCAACGTATCCAGCAAGATGCCCAAGACTTTATCACAACCACGGTGGAGTTTGTGCGTGGCATGATTAATTCGGTGGTGTCTGCCATTGAATTTACCATTGTGCTATGGGGTTTGTCAGGTTTGATGGTGCTGTTTGGATTTGAGATTCCCAAAGGCATGGTATTTTTTGTGTTTATTTTTGCGATTTTGGCGACTTTTGGTGCGATGTGGATTGGTAATCCATTGATTAAGCTCAACTTTGATAACGAACGGCTGAACGGTAATTACCGTTTTTCGCTCATTCGTATTCGCAATCATGCCGAAAGTATCGCTTTTTATGATGGCGAAAAATTGGAAAAACAAAATCTACAACACCATTTTAAACACATCATTGATAACCGTTGGAAAATCGTCTATCGCTCGTTGGGATTAAACAGTTTTAACAATGGCTTAACCCAAGGCGTGCAACTGTTACCGCTTATGCTCCAAGCCCCACGCTTTTTTGCAGGGCAAGCCACCATCGGCGATATGCACCAAACGGTGCAAGCCTTTAACCGTCTGCAACGAGCCTTATCATTTTTTCGCAATTTTTATGAAGAGTTTACCGCTTATCAAGCCAGACTTGAGCGTTTGGACGGATTTTTTAACGCTGTACAAAACCAAAAACCCACCAAACAAGCCGAACGCCTTAGCCATGATGATGGCGTGATTTTGGACAATGTGGGCTTATATTTGGCGGACGGCAAACCCTTATTTACCCAGTTAAATTTACAACTCAAACAAGGCGATAGCCTGTTAATCAAAGGCTTAAGCGGTTGTGGTAAAACGTCTTTGTTGCGATTATTGGCAAATCTTTGGCGATTTGACAGCGAAGGCAGGATTTATCTACCGCATAAATCAGACGTGATGTTTGTGCCACAACGTCCGTATTTGCCACAAGGCACGCTAAAGCAGGCAATTTGCTACCCTGACGACAGTTTTGCGGACGTAAAAGACGACAAATTATTACCCTATTTGGCGTTGTGTCGTTTAGATTATTTACAAGAAAAATTAAACCAAACTGATGATTGGCAACAACGTTTATCCCCTGGGGAACAACAACGTATCGCTTTTTTGCGAGTGCTATTGGCAGAGCCAAAGGTGTTGCTGATGGACGAAGTTACTTCGGCATTGGACGAGATGACCGAAGCCCATCTGTACCAGTTAGTCAAAACCCATTTGCCAAATGTGCTGATGATAAGTGTCGGTCATCGCAATACTTTGACCGATTTTCACCAACAAACATTGTCTTTAGATGATAAAAATGTTGGTTTTCAAGGCAAAAAATTGTGATACAATGCTTTGACAAGGCTTTTTTGATAAGGAAATGTTATGGACAATCACATCATTTTTACAAAATCATGACGGTGTATTAGAAATCATTTTTTAAACCGCCCCAAAACCAAAAAAAAACGCCATCACTAACGCCATGTATCACGACATACAAACTGCCATGCAAAACGCCTTACATGATGATAACATCAAGGTGGTTTTGTTCAGTGCCAATGGCGATTTTTTTACTGCAGGCAATGACATTGCCGACTTTGTAGAGATTAGCCAAAACGCTGACTTGACCTTTAACGCCCTAGATTTTGTCAAATTTTTGGGCGAATTTCCAAAACCCATCGTAGCCAGCGTTACAGGCTCGGCAGTTGGCATTGGCACGACCATGTTGTTACATTCTGACTTGGTGTATATCAGCAAAACTGCCAAACTGCTCACACCCTTTGTCAATCTAGGCTTAGTCCCAGAGGCAGGTTCAAGCCTATTATTAACCGAACGAATCGGCTACAACCGAGCTTTTAGTATGTTTGTGATGAATGAAGGCTTAATAGGCGAGCAAGCGGTGAATTTTGGCATTGCTAACACTGCCTTTGATAATGCTGATGATGTGCTTGCCACCGCACGCCAAAAAGCGGTGGAGCTTGCCAACAAACCTGTGCAAGCGGTGCTACAGACCAAAGCATTAATGCGACACACAACGGCAATTTTGGCAAAAATCCACCAAGAAAATGCTTGTTTTGCCGAAAGACTACAAAGCGAAGAAGCCCAAATGATTTTGCAACAGTTTTTGACAAAAAAATAAGAACCTGTATTCATAACGTCTTTGCGTTGAAAAATAGGATAAATCGCTAGCTTTTCAAGGCAAAAACTTAGAGAATAGTCATTCTATCAGATAAGTTTTTAACGCAGAAAAGCAAGATTTAACCATTTTTCAAGCAAAAGCAAGAAAAACTAATCAAATAATTTTATAACAATTTATTCTGCGTGATGTTGTGAATACAGCTTCTAAGGCAAAAAAGCCCAAATCTGTAAAGATTTGGGTATTATGAAAAAGTCAATCAACCAATTTTTTTAAGCTGTAATTTTCAAACTGTAAAATGATGGTGGCGTGAGGCAGGATCGAACTGCCGACACACGGATTTCAATCCGTTGCTCTACCGACTGAGCTATCGCGCCATAATCATTTGAGCCGCTATTAAACCAAAAAACCAAGTCTTGTCAAACTGTTTTTTTAAATATTTGCTTGTTTGGTTATTTTTTGTACAGTTTTTAAGGTTTTCAGCCATTTTTTTATGCAAAAGCAAATAAAAGTTTGTTTTTAAAAATTATAAAAAGTTACTGCGTCATGTCGTGAATATAGGCTCTTAACCTAATTCATATTGCTGTAAAATTTGGTGAATGGTGGTTTCTGCGGGCATAAATTGGCGTATGCCTTTTTGCGTTCCACCATTACGACTTGTTTGATAAACTTTTGTTCAATACCACGCCCACGATTGGCAAGGTGTACACTCAAATATTGCAATCGGCGTTGCTCATTGACCCCATCGTCAAAACAACCAACACAGGCAATCGGCTTGCCGTTAAACATACCCAAATACGCACAGTTGTGCGGATTTTGTTGCCAAGATGCTTGCAAAATTTTGACGATTTGTTCGCTTGTTTCTGTGTTATGCGTGAAATTGTCTGGATTTTGATAATCCAGATACAGAGCGGTCAGGCGTTGTTCTAGTTCGGCTTGGTTAATCGGCTCTTTGGCATGTGTGAGTGCATCAAGGCGTGAGATGGCAAGGGCTTCTAGTGGCATGATGTTTCCTTTGTTTTTTGTGTTATTTTAGCATAATTTTTATATGTTTATGCGATTATTTTATTAAGTATTTTTTAACTTAAAAGATCTATTATGTAGTTTTTTTATAATAAAATGTTTTTTTAGTCCGCTTATTTTGCTAAATTTGTGCTAAAATAACGCTATCTTTTTAGACTTTTGAGCATGATATGAAAAACAATTCATTTTTAACCAAGGTATTTAGTTATCGTGGTCTTTCGGGCTTGTTGACTTTGGGCAGTGTTGTCGGCATGAGCTTTGCTTATTATTTGCAAAAAGTGGTCGGCTTAGACCCTTGTCCTTTGTGTATTTTCAGCGTGTCGGTTTGATTGGTATGGGTGTTTTTGCCTTTATCGCTTTTGTGGTGAACCCCAGAAAAGTCGGTGCAAGATTGTCTTTGATGGTTTTGGCATTGCTGAGTATTTTGTGGTCGGTGGGTGTGGCGGGTCGTCATATTTGGTTACAAAACTTGCCACCAGATGAAGTACCTGCGTGCGGGCCGGGTCTAAACTACTGGATGGACACATTGCCGATTGCACAGGTGTTCAAGGAAGTGTTTACAGGCTCTGGCGAGTGTGCTGTGATTGATTGGACATTTTTGGGTTTTAGTTTACCACAGTTGTCTTTTGCGTTTTTTGGTGTGTTAAGTGTGATAGTTTTGTTAAATTGTTACTATTCATTACAAAAAACTAGCAATCCGTAATAATTTTATGGTTTTATTGTTGTAAAGATAGTAAAATAACTTTTTAAGTTGTACGCTTTTAATTTATCTCAAACGACAACTGACCTACAAATGCGAGAATGCAGGTTGCCGTTTTGAAATCGTCAATGAGAAATACACTACCCAAACTTGTTCGTGTTGCGGTCAAATCGACAGCAATAGTCCGAAGGTAGAGCAGGTTTGTGAATAAGAGAATGGACTTGTGCGAAGTGTGGCACATGGCATGATAGAGATATCAATGCCAAGTAAGAACATTCTTGCGGTCGGGCTTGACCGTCTGGGAGCAGGAATCCTCGAACG
>CAKMOY010000217.1 GCA_927911235.1 uncultured Moraxella sp. | reverse complement strand
AAATTTTGTAACTGCTTTAAAAAAGCCAAAAATAAGGCACAAAAAAAACCAAGCAATGACTTGGTTTTTGAAAAAAATTTTAACCATACATAAAATTTGATTAAAAATCCAAAGGCGAAAATAAACCAAATGATAAATATCCCCCCTAGCCATTTTCGGTTAATTTGCCATTGGCATGGTTCATTGTGTGTGGAGTTTTTTGGTCGTGGTTTGTGTTTGCATGAGAGTTACCTGTGCTTTTTTACATTGCGTTGTTTAGTATAAAGGTTTTGTGTGTTTTTTTAGGTGGCGTTTTGCAAGATTGCTAAAGGGTTTTGTTATATTTGTGTGATTTTAAGATGTTTTTTTGTTGGTTTTGTGTGGGTGATTGTTGTAAGTTGCTTGTTTTTTATACATTTTTTTGGATTTTTTGACTTTTGTTGCTTTTTTTACAATTTTTTTGCAACTTTTTATGGGTTACAATGAAATTTATGGTTTTTTTTATCTTTTTTTTTGAGTATAATAATACGCTTTTTTGTTCATGTAATTTTTTGTTACTGAAAATTTCATTTTAGTTGTTAGTCCTAGTTTTTTTCACATTAGGTACAGGAGTAAGATAGCATTGACAACATCAACACAAACATCAACCCAATCGGTTGCAAAACTGCAACGTAATCTTGGACTTTGGCACATTATTGTTATTGGTTTGGCGTATATTCAGCCGATGACTTTGCTTGATACGTTTGGTATGGTATCACGAGATAGCGTGGGTCATGTACCAACTTCTTATATTTTTGCATTATTGGCTGTGATTTTGACATCTATCAGCTACGGTCATATGATTAGGGCTTATCCGTCTTCAGGTTCAGCTTATACTTATACCCAAAAATCTATCAATCCATCTATGGGCTTTATGGTCGGCTGGTCTAGCTGGCTGGATTATTTGTTGTCGCCAATGGTAAACATTATTTTGGCAGTTTTGTATTTGGAAGCCTTGTTCCCTGTGGTGAATCACTGGGTTTGGGTGATTAGTTTGACCGCTTTAATGACAGGTATTAATCTGTTTGGTTCAAAGATTGTGGCATATTTTAACAGTTGGATTGTGTTTGTTCAGTTGTTCATTATCGCTGTGTTTGCGTATTTGATTTATGAAAAATTGCAATTGGGTGTGTATGCCAATGGTACGCTTGATGCGGACAAGTATCCGCTTTGGAGTTTAGAGCCGTTTTGGAATGAGATGACTTCGGTAGGTGCGTTGATTACAGGTGCGACCATTTTGTGTTTCTCGTTTACAGGTTTTGACTCGTTATCTAGCCTTGCTGAAGAGACCAAAGATGTCAAAAATACCTTACCAAAAGCGATGGTTTTAACATCTGTGATTGCAGGGGTTGTATTTATTGCCAGTACCTATTTTATGCAAACTTACTTCCCATCAGACCCGTCTATCTATTTTGAAGCAGTGGACGAAACCCAAGCAGAAATTTTTATTGCTTGTCGGTGGTTCAGCATTCCAAGCAGTGGTATTGGGTTTTGCGATTGTGACCGTGATGGCATCAGGGATTTCGGCTCATGCAGGGGTTTCTCGTTTGATGTATGTGATGGGTCGTGATGATGTGATTAGCAAAAAATCTTTGGTCAAATTCACCCAAAACTTTTCACACCTGTGAACAATATTTTAATCGCAGGGGCAATCGCTTTGACTGCAGGTTTTATCAGCCTTGAAACGGTGGTAAATTTGATTAGCTTTGGTGCATTGACAGCGTTTAGTTTTGTGAACATTTCGGTATTATTCCGCTATGTGTTCCGTGATAAACAATTTAACACGCCAAAACAAATTTTAAGCTACATTGTTGTGCCTGTTCTTGGCTTTATCAGCGTGTTCTTAATGTGGTTAGAAGTGGACGAAGTTACCTTAAAAGTAGGTTTATTCTGGGCTTCTATTGGCTTTATTTGGCTAGGTATCAAAACCGCTGGCTTCAGAAAACCAGTCCCACAGTACAAAGAAGAAGATGTATAATCTATCCTTAAAAACAAAAAAAGCGAGCATTGATTGTTCGCTTTTTTTATTTACATTTCAAAAAAATCCCATTAAAATGAGCTTTTTTTGGCAACATAACCACGATGAAAACCTTAATTTTTACCCATTCCCCCTTGACAATAGTACACTACAAGGCATTGAATTGATTGATAATTTATGCCAAAACCACAAAACCGATTTTCACGTTTTTTTGTACGGTGAAGCGGTTCACCTTGCCAATCCACTCACATGGCTACCTGCCGATATGCCAAATCCTGCCAAAACCTTGCAAAACCTTGCCAAAACCCACAATTTTACCATTCAAGTATGCGTGAGTACCGCTTTGGCTCGTGGGGTTGTGGACGGTGAAAACGCAAAACGACATGGTTTAACAAATCATAATATTGCAGAAAATTTTAGTTTGGTAGGGCTTGGTGAGCTTGCCATGCACTTACATAACTCAACTGATATTTATCAATTTTTAATCATTTATCAATCTTAAAAAAAACTTTAAAAACAATTATTTATGAAAATTTTAATCCATATCCACGCCAATAATGATTTACTGTGTCATGAAGCTTTGTCTATGGCGTTTGCATTGGCAAGTTTTGAGCATGACATTCAGCTTAATATCGGTGAATACTTATTTAAAAATTTGGTTAAAGAACCAAACGGCAAATTTGCCAGTATGTTAAGCTCGTTAGATTTGTACGATATGCCAAAGGCATGGCTATCTGCCGAACAGTTTGCCAAATTGTCATCGGTAACTTTGTCTTGTCAAAATCAACTTATACAGCAACCGACAACGATTGAACCGTTCGATACGGTTTTTTACTTATAATTAAAAAAATTTGGAAAAAAGCATGAACATTGAATTAGACGCTGACGGACATTTGCTTAACCATACAGATTGGACAACGGATATTGCCCAAACGCTTGCAGATACGCTTGACGTGCAACTCACCGAAGAGCATTTTGCGATTTTGCAAGCGGTGCGTGATTATTATGCCAATTTTAGCCACCCACCGACCACTCGCCCATTGATTAAATATTTAAGCCAAACGTTGCCACAATATCAGATTGATAACGCCAAATTACAAAGTTTGTTTAATACAGGGCTTGTCGCTCGCCATGTTAATCGTATTGCGGGCTTGCCAAAACCTGCGAATTGTTTGTAAATTTTTATCAAGATGAATGTTTAGAATTTGCTTAGGCTATTTTGGGTCATACGGCACAAGATTATCATAGCCCACACTTTGCCCTGTATCGCCTATAAAACCTTGCTGTCGCCATACTTCAAACAGCGTAATCGCCACGCTATTGGACAAATTTAGACTGCGAGAAGTCGGCAACATCGGCAAACGCAACCAATTTTGCTCGCCAATCATCGCTCGTACGTCATCGCTTAAGCCTGCCGTTTCTGACCCAAACACCAAGGCAATGTTTTTTACATTGCTAAAATCTTGTTCATATAAAGGTTTGCTAAGCTTGGTCGTTAAGCCCACTACTCGCTCAACGCCTTGATTTTGCAGGTTTTGCCAACAATCTTCAAAATTATCATGCACTTGCATATTCACCCATTCATGATAATCAAGCCCCGCACGGCGAAGTTTTTTATCATCTAAATCAAATCCGATGGGTTTTACAAGGTGCAAACTCGCCCCAGTATTGGCACAAAGCCGGATAATATTGCCTGTATTGCTTGGCATTTTGGGTTCAAAAAGTACAATGTGAATCATATTTTTTCAATCAGTTTGGTAAAAATAGCATAGTTTAACGTTTTTTTTGCAAAAATTGGTAAATTTTTACAATTTAGCAAAAAAATTTACATTAAAACCATAGTATAGTAAATTTTTTACCGTTATTATAAGCACGAGTTAATTATTTATTTCACGAAAGATTAACCATAATCAAGTTGATTGATTACTCTAAAACCCTAAACATTTAAGGACTTTATCATGAAAAAATTAGTTATCGCAACTATCGCTTCTGTTTTTGTATTGACTGGTTGTAACACCATCAAAGGTCTTGGCAAAGACGTTTCAAAAACAGGTGAAGCTGTGTCAAACACTGCTCAAAAAGTTGAAAACAAAATCTAATTTTTGTGAAAACAATAAAAAACTCATCATTTTGGTGAGTTTTTTTACTTTATCACAATTTTTTGTTATACTCATTTTTATTTTTACGAGTATTTTTATGAAAAAAGTGATGAAAAAAGCCATTATTGTTAGCCTTTTGCCTTGTTTTTTATTGACAGGTTGTAATACCATTCGTGGTATCGGCACAGATATCGCAAGCATTGGCACAGGTATCCAAAATACCGCAGACAAGGTCAGTTATAACAACCAACTTCGTAAACAAAATGCCACGACTTATACCACCAACAATCCAAATTACACGTATCAAAATCCGCAAAACTATACCTATCCACAGACTGGTTACACACAAAACGGCTATCCGCAAGCCATTCCACAGCCCAATCCTTACTAGTTTGTAGATGGTTTTGTTAATTTATGAAAAATCCCAACACCTGATATGTTCAGATTTTTGTTGGGTTTTTTTATGGTCGGTGGTTTTGTCATATAAAACAACGTATTGGTTACAAATTTTTAGTTTACAAGTATTCACTTTAAATATTTTTTAAGGTACAATAAATCAATTTTTTAACCGATGGATACTGTGATGACAACTGCCAATCAACCCAACAACCAATCCAGCAGTTTTGACAATGCACCGATTAACTGGATTCCTGCTTTTGTACTGGTGAGTACGCCGATTTTGGCATTATTTTTGGTGCCGTATTATCTGTGGACGCATGATGTGACTTGGCAAGTGTGGGCGGTGTTTGCGTTTTGTTTGGCGTGGAGTGGTTTGAGTATTACCACAGGTTATCATCGACTTTGGTCGCACCGTGCGTATCAGACTCACCCTGTTTTAAAATGGTTTTGGCTGATTGGCGGTACGTTTGCCGTACAAAGTTCGGTTTTTGACTGGTGTAGCGGACACCGCACTCATCACCGCCATGTTGATGATGTAGAGCAAGACCCCTACTCGGTGAAACGTGGTTTTTGGTTTTCGCATATCGGTTGGATGTTAAAAAATTATCCAAGTGGCAATTTTGATTACAAAAATATTCCAGATTTGACCACCGACCCCATTTTACAAATTCAGCATAAATATTACGGTTTTTGGGTGTTATTAACCAATATTGGTATTCCGTTGTTGTTCGGTTGGTTGGTTGGCGATATTGCTGGCACGATGATTTTGGCTGGTTTGTTACGTTTGGTGATTAGCCATCATTGTACGTTTTTTATCAATTCGCTTTGTCATATGTTCGGTACTCGCCCTTATACCGACACCAATACCGCTCGTGATAATCCAATTTTGGCGTTATTTACTTGGGGCGAAGGCTATCACAATTACCATCATTATTTTCAATATGACTATCGCAATGGCGTAAAATGGTGGCAATACGACCCAACCAAATGGATTATTTATGGTTTGTCAAAAGTGGGGCTTGCGTGGGATTTAAAACGTGTGCCTGATGTGGCGATACAACACGCCCAAGTTGAGATGAAATTTAAAACCGCACAAAACCATATTGACGGTTTTACAGGCAATTTGACGACCGATTTGCAACTGTTTAAAGAGCGGATTGTCAATGAACAACAAGCCTTTAAACAAACCATTAGTGAATGGCAAGCCCTAAAAGCTCAAGCGATTGAGATGAAAAAAAATGAATTTGCCCAACGTTTGCACGAAGTTGATGAAAAATTGAAAGACCAAATGCAAGCGATTGAACAAAAAATGCAACAACACGCCAAACAATTGGAACAAGCCTTAGCAAGTTTGCAGGGGAAAATGGCTTAATCGTTACAATCAATAAAAAAGACTGGTAATTTTATCAGTCTTTTTTATGTAAAAAATAATAAGAACCTGTATTCACAACGTTTTTGCAAAACAATTTGACAAAAGTTTATTATTTTCCCAATGAATCTTTGTCTAATAATTCACTCAATTGCCGTTGGTATTCTTTACCACGCCAAATAAAATGGACTTTTGCCTGCTCAAATGGTTTATCATCAAACCACAAAAACGTGCCTTCCATCATTTTTGGCCAATCATTCCAATCAATTTTTTCAACCCCCATTACCACCGCCAAAAACGCTGACAACAACGTATCATGACTAACTGCAAGCAACAAATGTCCATGTTTGGGCTGATGCTCATAAAATAGGCGTAAGATATCCAATCCACCTTGTTCTGGCAGTTTTGTGCCAACCAAATCCCTTGCCAAAAAACGGTTGATAAAATTTAACGCACCGATTTGTTTAAAAATCTCGCCCACTTGTTCAGGCTCAACCACCAAACTGCCCGGCTCAACCAATAACGACTGGTGCGAAATCTGCCGAGCAATGCCCGCACCTTCTTGCATCAAAATCGCCGTATCAATGCACCGCCCAATTGGACTACTGATACTATCCACGTCCATTGAATAGTCCAAATGTGTGGCAAGCCAACGCCCCCATGCACGAGCCAATACTCGCCCATTCACCGTCAAAGGCAAGGCATAACTGGCAAAGCCATTTTTGTCGGACGGCTCTCTCAACGAATGTCTGGTAAATAAAATCAACCGTTCATTTTTTGGCAATATTTTCACCGATTGCATCATGCTCGGTGGTAAGTGGTCAAGCAATGGCGGTAAAGGATTGGTAACCATCATAAACTCGCTAATATGTGTTGCAATTTTGCCATTGGGTCATCGGCTTTGGTGATAGAGCGTCCTATTACCAAAAAGTCCGAACCATTGTTAATGGCTTGCTTGGGCGTACAAATACGGCTTTGATCGTCCGCATTGTCATCTGCCATGCGAATACCAGGGGTAATCAGTTTAAAATCTTGTCCGCACAGTTGTTTTAGCATAGTGGCTTCTTGAGCAGAACACACCACGCCATCAAGTCCTGCTTGTTTTGTCAAAAGTGCCAAACGTTTTACATGGTTTTCCACGCTGTCATGAATGCCAATATCCACCAAATCTTGCTCGCTCATGGACGTTAAAACTGTCACCGCAATCACCAAAGTTTGATAATTTTGTTCCGTTAATCGCTGTTTTACTGTCTCCATGGCTTTTAGGCCACAACTGGCGTGAACATTCACCATCCACACGCCCAAATCCGCTGACGCTAACACCGCTTTGGCGGTGGTATTGGGAATATCGTGGAATTTTAAATCCAAAAATACGTGAAAATTGCGTTGATGAAGTTGTTTGACAATGTCCGTGCCATATTTGGTAAACAATTCTTTACCAACTTTTAAACGGCATAGCGTTGGGTCAATGTTATCCGCCAATGCCAACGCCTCGCTTTGGTTCATATTATCCAAAGCCACAATAACAGGTGATGTTACTTTCATAATTTACCCTTCACTGATGATTGATTATGGTTGTTTGACAGTGGCTGATAGCCCAACATCGGCATTTTGGCTCAAATGCTGTTCGTAATTATGTTGCGTTTGCATGAGTTTTTCACGAGTTTGGTTTAATTCTTTGATTAAACGTTGATTTTCCAATTTCATTTGTAACACTTTAAACAAAATCAACGCCAACATCACCCCTGCAATCATGCCAAGCATGATACAAATAATCAACATCAAGCCCAAGTTCATCTGTGGTACTTGGCTAAACAACAAATTCACTTCAACTTGGTGGCTATTCACAATCACCAACATCAACGAGTAAGCAAACACCAAAAACAATAAAATCGCAATCAAATAACGCATGATAAATTCCTTAAAAAATGGATAATTTGAATGGTATTATACGTTTTTTTAATAAAAAAGGGCGAATTTTTATCGCCCTTTTGCTATTTTGTTACAAATTTATGACCAAATTGTAGCGTCAATTATACACCTTGATTTACCGATTCACGCAAGGCTTTGCCTGGTTTAAAATGCGGAATTGCGGTGGATTGTACCGAAACTTTTTCACCTGTTTTTGGATTTCTTGCCGTTCTAGGTTTGCGATGGTGCAAACTAAAACTACCAAAACCACGCACTTCCACTCGTCCATCATTCGTCAAAGTTTCTGTCATCAGTTCTAAAAGCTGTTTTGTCGCCTCTTCAATCGTTTCTTCTGACAATGTGCGACACTCATTTGATAGTTTATCAATCAAATCAGATTTATTGATAACTTTTTCCATATAACCTCTGTTAAAATAGCAAATGACAATTTGATGTTCTGATAACAAGCATTATCATCAACAATCATCACCAAAACTTACATTTTTATTATATAATTTTTACATTATATCAAAAGCAAATTCATTTTACTCTATTTTTTTTCTCAAATGCCAAAAAAAAGCGACTAAATTTGATAGTCGCTTTTTTTTATCAATTAACAAACAATGTATCAATTATTCTTGATTGTTTTGTTGTTCTTTGATTAAGTCACCAATGGTTTTTGGCTGTGCTTCAATGTTGTTTGCACTCAAAGCTTTGATGGCATCACGTTGTTCTGCTTCATCTTTGGCTTTGATTGACAAGTTGATTGAGCGTGATTTGCGGTCTACACCAACAATTTTTTGCTTCAACTTCGTCACCAACATTCAATACAGTAGAAGCATCTTCTACTTTTTCTTGTTGGATTTCTGATGCACGCAAGTAACCTTCAACTTCGTCTGCTAAAAATACTTTTGCACCTTTGGCATCAACTTCAGTTACTTTACCTTTAACAATCGCACCACGGTCATTAGCACTCAGGAACTCATTAAATGGGTCGCTGTTTAATTGTTTGATACCTAGGCTGATACGGTTTGACTCTGCATCTACAGATAGGATAACCGCTTCAACGGTGTCGCCTTTGCTGTAGTTACGGATTGCTTCTTCGCCATTTTCAGTCCATGATAGGTCTGATAAGTGAACTAAACCGTCAATACCGCCTTCTAAACCGATAAAGATACCAAAGTCAGTGATTGATTTGATTGTACCTGATACTTTGTCGTTTTTGGCGTATTTTTTATCAAACTCTTCCCATGGGTTTGGCATGGTTTGTTTTATACCTAGGCTGATACGGCGACGTTCTTCGTCAATATCAAGGATTTGAACCATGATTTCATCACCCACTTGTACCACTTTTGATGGGTGGATGTTTTTGTTGGTGTGGTCCATTTCTGATACGTGAACAAGACCTTCAATGCCATCAGCGATTTCTGCAAAACAACCGTAATCCGTCAAGTTAGTTACACGTGCTTTCACGTTTGTACCTTTTGGATAATTGTTTAGCACGTCTTGCCATGGGTCAGTACCTAGTTGTTTCAAGCCTAGGCTCACACGGTTACGCTCACGGTCAAATTTCAAGACTTTAACTTTTAGTTCTTGACCAACTTCAACTACTTCTGATGGGTGTTTGATACGTCTCCATGCCATATCAGTGATATGTAACAAGCCGTCAATACCGCCCAAATCAACAAACGCACCATAATCGGTTAGGTTTTTCACCACGCCAGTAACTTCTTGACCTTCTTCTAGGTTAGATAGCAATTCTTCACGCTCTGCTGAATTTTCAGCCATCATCACTTCACGGCGACTTACCACAACGTTGTTGCGTTTTTGGTCAAGTTTGATGATTTTGAACTCAAGCTCTTTGCCTTCAAGGTGAGCGGTGTCACGCACTGGACGAGTGTCTACCAATGAACCTGGTAAGAATGCACGTACTGAACCGATATCAACCGTGAAACCACCTTTAACTTTACCAGAGATAAGACCCATAACAATTTCATTGTTTTCATGGATTTTTTCTAGTACGCTCCAAGTTTCAACACGTTTTGCTTTTTCACGAGAAAGTTGGGTTTGACCCATACCGTTATCAACCGAATCTACAACAACTTGCACTTCGTCGCCAATCGCAACTTCAAGCTCGCCTTGTTCGTTCAAAAATTCTGCACGGTCAATCACACCTTCAGATTTTAAACCAGTATCAACAATGATACGGTCATCGTCAATCGCTACTACTTTACCTGAGATAACAGCACCGCGTTCAACTTGAAATGATTGTTGGCTGGCTTCAAACAGTTCAGCAAATGATTCCATCATAAAATATACCTTTATATAGCCGTAGCCTGTCCAGCACAGTACGGTTCAAATGATGACTTTTTATTAACAAATTGCTGGTTTTATGGGTTAATAAAAAATCAAAAAAATTGTAAAAATCAATAAAAATTTTAAACCAAAATTTCGCTCTTGGCACAGTCTCTCTTGGCATAACTGCCAAACTTGTGCAAAAACTTGCTCGGCATTTAACACCGAACTGTCAATCACAATCGCATCATCAGCAGGTTTTGCAGGGGCAACCGCTCGACTACTATCACGCTCATCTCGTGCGATGATTTGGGCAAGCACTTCATTATAATCGGCTGTCTTGCCTGCATTTTTTAGTTGATTGAAACGGCGTTCGGCTCGTGCCTGTGCTGATGCAACCAAATAAATCTTGAGTGGTGCGTTCGGAAACACCACCGTTCCCATATCTCGCCCATCAGCGACCAAACCTTTTACCCCAACTGCCATATTTTTTTGTAAATCCAATAAAGCCGTGCGTACTTTTGGAAAAACTGCCACTTTTGAGGCATATTCGCCCACTTTTTCGGTGCGAATAAAATCGCTGATGTCTTGTTCATTGACAATCACGCTGATATGTTCAGAATTTTGTTTGGCTTTTGAAAGTGAATGGTTAAAGACTGGGTTAAATTGGCAAGTTTTTCTTCTAATAATGTGTCATCACTATTATCGTCTAACAAGCCTTGTTCGTTTGCCATAAAACCGACAATCCGATACAAAGCCCCAGAGTCTAACATCGCATATCCCAAGGTATCGGCTAGACGAGTGGTTAAAGTCCCCTTGCCTGCCCCACTTGCCCCATCAATAGTGATGATGGCTGGATTTGATGTTAAAGTTGAATTTGACATTAATAAAATAAAAAATCAAGTTGGTTAGTTTAAAAAATCGGATTATTATAACATGCTTTGCTTTTGTTGGAAATAGCATTCATAAAATTTTTTGCACATACGAATATTAACATCTGTTTTACATGGTCGCCCAACTGCCGTTTTGCATGGCAAGTTGCTTATCCGCCATTTGTGCAAGCTGTCTGTCATGCGTTACCATCAATAATGCTGTGCTAAAATCATTTTGTAGCTGTGTTAAAATTTCAAACACCGCTTGGGCGTTGGCATAGTCCAAATTGCCTGTCGGCTCATCAGCCAACACCAAAGACGGCTTTGTTACTAACGCACGAGCAATAGCCACACGCTGACGCTCACCGCCTGACAATTCACCGGGGCGATGGGTCAAACGGTGTTCTAATCCGACTTTTTTTAACAAGTCAATCGCTTCATCTCGTGCGGTGTTGATTGGCACGTCATTTCGCATAAGCAACGGCATGGCGACATTTTCAATAGCGGTAAATTCGGCTAACAGGTGGTGAAACTGATAAATAAAACCCAAATGTTGATTGCGTAAATTGCCACGCTCGGTTTCGTTCAGTTGATTAATCAGCTTACCATGTAGCCAAACTTCGCCTTGGGTCGGCACGTCAAGCCCCCCCAAAATATGCAAAAGCGTACTTTTGCCAGAGCCACTTGTGCCAACAATGGCGATTTTTTCGCCACGATTGACGGTGATGTTTAAGCCGTTTAGCACGGTCGTGGTATTTTTGCCATCTTGATAAACTTTGCTAATGTTTTTGGCGTTTAAAATTTCACTCATATTTTAACTAATCTTTACAATTATTTTAAACATTAAATCTAAAGTGCATGACATCGCCATCTTGTACGATATAGGTTTTGCCTTCAAGGCGTGCTTTACCTGCGGCGGCTGCTCCTTTTTCGCCTTGATATTCAATAAAATCATCAAAGGCAATCACTTCAGCACGGATAAAACCACGCTCAAAATCCGTATGAATTACGCCAGCGGCTTGCGGTGCAGTCGCTCCCACAGGCACAGTCCACGCACGCACTTCTTTTACCCCTGCGGTAAAATAAGTTTGCATATTTAAGAGTTCGTAACCTGCACGAATCACACGGTCAAGCCCTGCTTCTGTCATGCCCATGCCTTCTAAAAATTCGGCTTTTTCGTCTTCGTCAAGTTGGGCGATTTCCGCTTCAATTTGATTGCACAGTGGCACGACAATGGCGTTGTCTTTTTCAGCAAATTCACGCACTTGGTCAAGATATGGATTGTTTTCAAAACCATCTTCGGCAACGTTGGCAATATACATCACAGGTTTTAACGTGATTAAGCCGTAACTTTTAATTAGTTTTTTCTCGTCATCGTCAAGATTTGCCATACGAGCAGGTTTGCCATCCGCCAAAAACGGCTCAATTTTATTAAACACATCAAGCATGGCTTTGGCTTCTTTATCACCTCCTTTGGCTTTTTTACCAACATTGATAATCGCACGGCTGACCGCTTCCAAATCTGCCAACGCAAGTTCGGTATTAATGGTTTCAATATCGTCAAGCGGGCTGACACGCCCATCAACGTGAATAACATTGTCATCGTCAAAACAGCGGACAACGTGGGCTACCGCATCGGTTTCACGGATATTTGCCAAAAACTGATTGCCCATGCCTTCGCCTTTGCTCGCACCTGCGACAAGCCCTGCAATGTCCACGAACTCCATCGCCGTTGGCAATACTCGCTCAGGTTTGACAATGTCGGCAAGCTGTTTTAAACGTGGGTCTGGCACAGGAACAATGCCTGTGTTTGGGTCTTTGGTACAAAAAGGGAAGTTTTCGGCGGCAATGCCTGCTTTGGTAAGTGCGTTAAATAGCGTTGATTTACCAACATTTGGCAAGCCAACAATACCACAATTAAAGCCCATATTTTTTCTCGCTTATAAAATTGAATTTAAAAAATATTGTATTCTAACAAAAAAATACGCTATTGTATGTATTTATCCGTGATAATTTTTGATAAAAATAAGGTAAAAAGTTGTGAGTTATACAAAATTACAAAAAGAAGTTGATAAATTTGGATAAAAACACCAAGCTAAAATTGGTAAAATGACAATCAACCAACAAAACGAACTGTGCTATAATACGCCAATTTTAATCAATAGGAAAACTTTGTGGCAACTTTTTTACAACACCAACCCAGAAAACGCTTTGGGCAAAACTTTTTACACGATAAAAGCATTATTAGCCAAATTATTGACAGCATTTATGCCAATCGTGATGACTTTATGCTAGAAATTGGGCCCGGTATGGGAGCAATTACCGAACCTTTGTTGGCAGAAGTGGACAAATTAACCGTTGTGGAGTTGGACACAGATTTGGCAGATAGCTTACGGATTCGCATTGGGGCAAATAGCAATGACGGCTTGACGATTGTCAAAGCCAATGCCATGGACGTGGATTATCGTGAATTATTTGCAAAAATGGCTCAATCAAACGACAGCCAAACCGATAAAAAATTACGCATTATCGGTAATTTACCGTACAATATTTCTACACCGTTATTATTTCATTTACTGACATTTGCCGATGTGATTCAAGATATGCACTTTATGCTCCAAAAAGAAGTCGTGGACAGAATTACGGCTGAAGTTAATAGCAAAGAATATGGGCGATTATCGGTGATGATGCAGTATTTTTGCGAAACAGAATATTTGCTTACCGTGCCGAATGGGGCGTTTAATCCACCGCCAAAAGTTACCAGTGCCGTATTTCGTTTAACGCCTTATCAACAAAAACCGATAATTGCTAGTGATGAAAAAATGTTTGCTCTTGTGGTGCGAGAAGCGTTTAATCATAGACGTAAAACTTTGCGAGCGATTTTCAAAAAATCACCCAGTTTGCCAACCATTAGCGAACAAGATTTGATGAATGCAGGACTTGACCCAATGGCACGCCCAGAAACCTTAAGCGTGCGTGATTTTGTCAATTTAAGTAATGTCATTACTCATTTATCAACATAGGGCATTATCACAAAATAAAATTATTTAAAAAAAACAATTTATTTAAAAAATTAGATTTTTTGGCAAAAAGAACCATAATAATCAGTTTTCTAATAAAAGTATGATTTTTTTCTAGGGGTTGTAGCAAGTATGTATTTTCGTCATCAGTACGTTATCGGCGATATTCAAGGCTGTTTTGCAGATTTGCAAAATCTATTAAAACAAATTAATTTTGATGAAAAACAAGATAAATTGTGGTTCGCAGGCGATTTGGTCGCTCGTGGCGAGGGCAGTTTGGCAACGTTGCGTTTCGTCAAAAATTTGTGCGAAAAAGGCTGTGCCGAAACCGTACTTGGCAATCACGATATTAATTTAATCGCCGTTTGGCGTGGCTTAGCAAAACTCAAAAAAAAGGACAAAACCCAAGCGATTTTTGATGCAAAAGATTGTGAAGAATTGTTAAATTGGTTACGTTTTCAACCTTTGTTGGTATTTCCAGATGACAAAACCGTTTTAACCCATGCAGGTATTCCACCGCATTGGACGATTGAACAAGCCAAAATGCACGCCAAAGAACTGCAAACCCAGTTACAAAGCAGTCTGTGGCAATTAGACCGCCTATTACCCAACCTGTATAACAGCAACGAAAACATAGAAAAATGGTCGCCCATGCTGTCAGGTTACGACCGTATGCGGCATATTTGTAACTATTTTACCCGTATGCGACTGTGTCAAGCCGATGGCACGTTAGAATTTAGCTTTAAATCCACGCTTGATGATACCATGCCAGACGGTTTTCGTCCTTGGTTTGAGTGGAAAGTGGAACGTGATCGTAAAATTTTGTTCGGTCATTGGGCGGGTTTAAAAGCCAAAATAGACACAAAATTAGTCAGAGCCTTAGATGCTGGCTGTGTCTGGGGCGGAGAACTTTTAGCCTATCGGTTAGGTGATGGCAAAACGTTTTGCACAGGTTGTAAAGGCTAAAAAATAAAAAGGTGGGAATTTTCCACCTTTTTATTTATGTTTTAAATATTAAGCGATTTTTTGGGCGACCAGTGCTTCGGACGAATTTTTGCTTTCTTGTTTGAGCGTTTCCAAAAAGCCACGAATATTGGTAACATAGTGAATACACTGGGTATAGCGTGAATTACTGCTTTGATTTTCTACCAAATAGCGATACACTTCCGCCCAACTGTTGCCATTTTTGCCATCAGCGGACAGCTTGGCTTGGATATTTTTGATGGCTTGTGACCCCATATTATAGGACGCAAGGCTAAACCAAATGCGGTCAGACTCAGGCACATCATCAAACATTTGTTTAATAATATTAAAGTATTTTGCACCGCCTTGGATACTTTGCACAGGGTTCACACGGTCGGTTACGCCCATCGCTGTCGCCGTATCATTGGTTAACATCATAATGCCTTTAACCCCTGTTGGCGAAACCGCTTCTGGATTTAACTGCGACTCTTGATAACCCATCGCCACCAATAATTCCCAATCCAAATCATGCTGTTTGGCATTGTGTTTAAAAGCAGATTGATAAATTGGCAAACTGGCTTTCATAATTTTATTAAACTTTTGTTCACTATAATCATTTTGAAACACATCTTGATTATAAAACTGTGCCAAATGTTGATTGGTGGTAACGACATTGCTATCGCACAAAAAATCATTGGCACTTTTGGTTAAATCAACACTGCTTTTTGGGATTTGCAAGCTCATCTGTTGATTTAAACCATGTGCTGACAAATAATCTTGCCCACAACTTAGGCTAACATGGTTAAGTTGGGCTACTTCTTGAGAAACATTGACATTGGTCAAAGCCAAATCCGCTTGCCCTGTCGCCACAGCTGTCATCGCTTCTTGTTCATCTGCGACCACCAAAGTCGTCAAATCAACGCCCAAATGACTGGCATAACCACGCATGACATCAACGCCAAAGCCGTGTTCATAGCCATCTTGCCCAAAGTACAAACTATTATCAGCAACAGTCGCAACTGTCATTTTCTTATCCTGCAAAATCACAGGCAAGTCTTTGTTCACGCTGACGGTTTCTTCTACTGGCGTAAAAATAGCTTGTCGCATATCACTGGCAAAATAGCTTAATGGCAAAATAAAACTCAAAATCCCAAAAATTTTTAACCAATTTTTTAAACGAAGTTTTGGATTAAAGCGTTGGAAAAACCATGTGTTGTTTGCGGTTTTGGTGTGTCAAACACAAAATGACCGTCTAAACACTCGGTGAAATGGTGAGAAACAGGTTTAAAAACTAAATTTTGTAAATTTAATAATTTTGGTAACTGTTTTAATGGTTTTGTTATTTTATAAATTGTTGTTGGTTGCATGTGTAGCTCCGTTTGCACACATACGTTGCGAGCGTTAAATTATATAGTATGAACTATGCCAAATGAAAACGGTTAATGAACGCATTTTTGAAATTATCAAAAGCTCAACAATATTT
>CAKMOY010000216.1 GCA_927911235.1 uncultured Moraxella sp. | reverse complement strand
TAGTTAATTTATTTTAAATTTAACAAATCGTCAATTTTTGTTAAATTTTTATCCATTTTTATTAGCCATTGTTTTATTAAAATTAATTTTTATTAAAAACAACTTTTTAGCAAAATTAACAAGCGAATACTTATGACAATCCAAAAAAAATCCGAACTTTTATGCCCAGCAGGGACTTTTAGAAATATGCAATACGCCTTTGCTTATGGGGCGGATGCTGTGTATGCAGGGCAAGCACGCTATTCTTTGCGTGTGCGAAACAACGATTTTGACGAAGAAAATTTACGCAAAGGCATTGAATACGCCCATTCGCTTGGCAAGCAGTTTTATGTTGTGGTAAATATTCAAGCCCACAACGCCAAACTCAAAACCTTTATCGAAGACATTCGTCCTGTCATTGAAATGAAGCCTGACGCACTCATCATGTCGGACGCTGGCATGATTATGATGGTGCGTGAAGCCTTTCCACACCAAGTCATTCATTTATCGGTGCAAGCCAATGCGGTAAACTGGGCAACGGTGAAATTTTGGAAACAAATGGGCGTAAGCCGTGTGATTTTAAGCCGTGAATTGTCGCTTAAAGAAATTGAACAAATCATTGCCGAAGTGCCAGACATGGAAATTGAAGTGTTTGTGCATGGGGCGTTGTGCATGGCGTATTCGGGTCGCTGTCTGCTGTCTGGTTATATTAACAAACGTGATGCCAATCAAGGCACTTGTACCAATGCTTGCCGTTGGAATTACAACACTTATAAAGCCGAAGAGAACGAAACAGGCGATATTGTCCCTGCACAGCCTGAAGTGTTTGTTCCAAGTCAATCAAGCAAGCAAAACGCTATCACCAATGTCAATTTAAACGGCGATGTGGTGATGGGTGATGATTATGTGCAAAAACCGTCTGATGAAGTGGTGCTGATTGAAGAACAAGGTCGCCCCGGTGAGCTGATGGCGATGTTTGAAGATGAACACGGCACTTATATCATGAATTCCAAAGACCTACGAGCGGTGGAGCTTGTGCCAGATTTGGTGAACATGGGTGTGCATTCGTTAAAAATTGAAGGGCGTACCAAATCGCATTATTATGTGGCACGCACTGCACAGGTTTACCGCAAAGCCATTGATGATGCCACCGCTGGCAAGCCATTTGACCCAAGTTTGGTAAGAGCGTTAGATGGCTTGGCAAATCGTGGCTATACCGAAGGTTTTTTACGCCGTCATGTGCATTCTGATTATCAAAATTATGAATACGGCTCATCAAAAACCGAGTATCAGCAGTTTGTTGCCGAAGTATCAAGCATCAGCGATGAGCGTTTGACCTTGACGGTAAAAAACAAAGTCATGGTAGGCGATACCATTGAGATTATGACCCCACAAGGCAATTTAAGCTATGTGTTAAATGAGATGTGGGACAAAAAAGGCGAGCCGATTGATGGGGCGTTGGGTTCGGGTTGGGTGTGCCAAATTGCCAATCCATTTAAGGACATGAGTGCGGACGTGCTACAATTTGCCCTAATCATGAAAAACGTGAGTGAGCCGATTTTTACTTAAATGTTATTGATGTTTCTCTAAGCAAACTCTTCAGAATACCTATGATAAAAAATAGTTAATAAAATTAAGATAAATTCCAAAAAGTATGCTACTATATAACATACTGTTATTTGGTAAAATATTTTTATGCTTAATTTTTACATTTGACAATTTGTCAAACAAGAGAGGCTATATGAAACAAAAAGTTCTACACATCACTACTTTAGCTGTTTTAACTGCTATGCTGAGTGCATGCGGTTCGAATGCAGAAGAAAACGGCAGCAAACTTGTTGATAAATTAAATAAATCAAATACTGCAAAAAAAATTATTGATGACATTGCTGATACAGATGTCAATAAAGTATTACAAAATACAGAAACCGAAGCTGTTAAAAAATACTTAGCCGATACACAAAAATCAGCAAGCCACAGCAGAAATGCAATTAGCACCGTTAGCATTTGACAAAAATAATGCCGTATTATTTGGCGGAGCAGGGAAATTAGCCTATAAAGACTTTTTGTCAAATGGCAATGACAATGCTACAAAAACTTATACAGCTAATTTTGCAAGTTGTAACACAGATTGCAACCGAGCCGATGCCGAAATTGTATCAGGTCAGATGAAATTTAGTATTGAATACAATACAACAACACAAGCATTTGAGGCAAAAGATATTACGTTTAGCCACTTAGCTAAAGAAACGGCAAATCTGTCAAATAATGCCAATTCAAAAGTTATAACCAATAAAGTTGTAACCAATTTAGCAACGCAAAGTACCGACCTTGCGGTAGATAATACCAAAGCGAGAGTACCTGCTCAAATCACCAAAGACATAACAAAAGCTGATCAACGAGTATTTCATCTAAAATTAGTGGATGCAAAAGTTGCAGGATTACCTGATTTTACCGATATTCAGCTTGTTTTCTCAAAAAATGGTGGTTTTGTAACATCTTTAAATAAAGATATGGTTTTGGCTGGCGTGCGTACAGATAACTTACCACAAGCTCAAAATACTGATGCTATTAAAGCGACTTGGAATGGTTATCAATTGAAAGTAAAAGGTAAACAAGCAACAAAATCTGATGCTTTAACCAATTTTAAATTTGCCAATGCAGACTATCCAAACTCGCAGTTACAATCATTTGGCGTAACTATCGCAGCTAAAGATTACAGAGGCGGTTATATCAAAATGGGTCATGCAAATGTGCCTGTTTATCGTTATGGCTATATTGCCGAAGAGCTATCAGGTCGCATTGACAAAAATGCAGGTATTGTTGTCGTTTCACCGAATGCGAGCTTTATTGCAGGTACAGGCAATAACGTAGCGATTGGTACTAATAGCAGTATTAATGGTATTTTTATTGCACAAAAATAAAAAATTGTTGCAAAAACTTCATTGATTATTTTGATTAAAACTTGTCAAAATATAAAGAATAATAAAACTGGGTGGTATTGACTACCCAGTTTTTTTAGCATTTTTATTTGTAAAAATTTGGTAAAATAAAAGCACTCATTATTATTGGAATAAAAATATGACAAGTATCGACATTGCAACATTGGAATTTGGGCAAGAAAGAGAGCAATGGTTTAACGCCTATTGCCACAAAGATATTAGCACACTAGACCCATTGGAAACCAAAGATTTTTTTGTGGTTTATTACCAAAATGTTGAAAAAAAATCCGATTGGCATAGCAATATTTTATCTTCTGATGTTGAACAAGATGTGCTAGCAATGATACATACAGCAAAAAAAATTTTAGTAGATTGCCTTAATGAAACCAGTTATATGATAACCTCTTATTTTAAAATCGGTGAACACTCAGTAATTGTCAAAGAAATGTGGTCAAAAAATAAAGAAAATTGGCAAATGAGTTCATTGGCTTTGACAAAATTATAAAGAGATTTTAACAATATATGGCACTCAAAATCACCACCGACTGTATCAACTGCGACATCTGCGAGCCTGAATGCCCAAACGATGCGATTAGCTACGACCAAAAAGGACAAAAAACCTACGTCATCAATCCCGACCTTTGCACTGAATGTGTCGGTTTTTATGACGAGCCGACTTGCGATAAAGTCTGCCCGATTGACTGCATTATCAAAGACGAAGACCAACCAGAAACGCCAGAAGAGCTATTAGCAAAATACAAAAAAATTTGGCAAAAAGATTAACATTTTACAAAACTGGAAAAATAATGACGAAAAAAACCAACAAAAACAAATGGCAAGACCCAAATGCGTCCGTTGAAGCCTCAAAATATATTAACCCAATCCCAAGCCGTCTGCTCATTTTGCAAACCTTAATGGAAAAAAGCGAAGCGACACAGCACGAATTAGCAGAGATTTTTGACCTTGATGACGAGCAGTACGAAGCGTTAGGCAACCGCTTGCGAGCCATGTTCCGAGACGGTCAAGTTAGCCGTGATGCCAACGGTGGCAAGCCGTTTATTTACCGTCCGATTAGCGACAATGATGCGGTCATCGGCACAGTTTCCGCCCATGCCAAAGGTTTTGGCTTTGTGCTACTTGACGGTATGCCAGATTTGTTTTTATCAGAAGAACAAATGCGTTGGGTGTTTCATGGCGATAAAGTCAAAGCTGTTGCCACGCACAGCGATAATCGTGGGCGTATCAATGGCAAAATTTTGGAAGTGGTGGAACACACGCAATTACAAATGATTGGCAAACTTGAACAAGACGATGACGGTTATTTTGTGCAATTAGCCAGCCCAAACGCACATCAACCGATTGGCGTAACTGCCGAAAATGTGCAACAAATGCACGTCAAAGTCGGCGACCCTGTGCGAGTTGAACTGATTGATTACCCAACACAACAAGAATTTGCCACAGGCAAAATTGCCGAAAGTTTGGTCAATAATAATGAACGAGAGTTGATTATTAAGACGACTTTGTTAAATTTTGACATTCCTTACGAATTTAGCAAACAAGCCCTAGACCAAGCCAACAGCTACCAAGAGCCGACTGCCAAAGACTTTAAAGGACGTGTGGATTTGCGAGATTTGCCGTTAATCACCATTGACGGTGAAGATTCACGAGATTTTGACGATGCCGTCTATGCCGAAAAACGCCGTGGCGGTGGTTTTCGTGTGGTGGTTGCGATTGCCGATGTCAGCCATTATGTAACCGCCAATTCCATGCTGGACCAAGAAGCCTACGAGCGTGGCACGTCTGTGTATTTTCCGCATTTTGTCGTGCCGATGTTGCCAGAAGTTTTGTCAAATGGCTTGTGTTCGCTCAATCCAAACGTGGATAGACTGTGCATGGTTGCCGATATTAACGTATCTCGGGCGGGCAAGGTTACAGCTTACGACTTGTACCCTGCGGTCATGCACTCGCACGCACGTTTGACTTACAATCAAGTCAATGATTATTTTGCGGTTGTCAAAGGCGAAGAGCCAAAAAAACCCTGTACCTGATAGCATTGTCAATAGTAAATCTGTGAAAAAATCCATTGATGTGTTATACGATTTATACCAACTTTTGTTGGTAAAACGCGAGGAACGTCATGCTATGGAATTTGAAACGGTGGAAACCTATATCAAATTTGATGAAACAGGCAATATCAGCGAAATTATCCCACGCACTCGTGGCGATTCGCACAAACTGATTGAAGAAATGATGTTACTTGCCAACACTTGCACGGCAAATTTTGCGTTAAAAAATGACTTGCCTGTGCTTTATCGCAACCACGATAAACCAGAAGCAGAACGAGCATCAAAAGTAAGCGATTTTGTCAAAATTTTTGGTTTAAGTTTTCCAGAAGAAAACCCAACACAAGCCGACTACAAGCGTATCATTGATGCGACCAAAGATCGTCCAGATGCGGTGAGCATTCACAGCGTGCTACTGCGGTCTATGATGCAAGCCAACTATTCGCCAACAAATATCGGGCATTTTGGCTTGGCGTATGACGAATACAGTCATTTTACCTCGCCAATCCGCCGTTATCCTGACCTTATGCTCCACCGAGCGATTAAAGCCAAAGTCACAGGCAAAAAACAAACACCTACAAGCTACACGCTAGACGAAGCAGGCGAGCAGACTTCAAAAACCGAACGCCGAGCGGACGAAGCGAGCCGTTTTGTGGAACAATGGCTAAAAGCCCACTATATGGGGCAACATTTGGGCGAAGAGTTTGACGCTGTTGTTACCACAGTTACCAATTTTGGCTTATTTGTTACGCTCAAAGATTTGTTAATTGACGGTTTGATTCACATTTCTAACTTGGGGGCGGATTATTTTGTTTATGATGAAAAAGCCCAACAGTTGGTCGGTGAAAAGTCTGGTCTGGTGTTTGGGCTTGGCGATACGGTAAAAATCAAGGTGGCGGGCGTGAATATGGATACGCAACAGATTGATTTTGACCTTGTGGAACAGCTTGCCAAAGCGGAATTTAACAATCGTGGGAAAGGGAAAAAGAAAGGCGTTAAACTTCAAAAATAATCCCAAATCCAATCTACAAAAGCAAAAGGCTTGTTTATCACAAGCCTTTTTAACGAATAAAAACAACTACTTATCCGCTTCTTCCATTTTTTTGGCGGTATCGGCGTTCGCTTGGTTAATTTTATTTACCGCTTTATCTTCCATCGCTTTGGCTTGTTTGCCGACTTCGGTTTCCGCAGGTTTGCTATCATTGGCACAGCCGACAATTCCAACTGACAACAATGTTACCAAAGACCAACCAAGCAATTTGCTATTCAAAGTTTTCACACTTTTCATAGTTATTCACCATAAATCACTTCAACGATTTCGTATTCCACTTCGCCACGTGGCGTTTGGATTTTGGCTTCATCGCCTTCAGATTTGCCAATCAGACCACGAGCGATAGGCGAATTGATGGAGATTTTGTTAATTTTAAAATCCGCCTCATCTTCGCCCACGATGGTGTAGCGTTGTTGCTCTTCGGTGTCAATATTTTCAATCACCACCGTAACGCCAAAGACCACACGACCATCTTTTGGCAAAGTCGCCACATCAATCACTTGTGCACCGCCAAGTTTTGCCTCAATATCACGGATACGAGCCTCTGATAAGCCTTGTTGCTCACGAGCGGCGTGGTATTCGGCATTTTCTTTTAGGTCGCCATGTTCACGCGCTTCGGCAATCGCTTGGGTAATGCGTGGGCGTTCAACGGTTTTTAGATGTTTTAATTCTTCTTCTAATGCTAAATGACCTGCTGGAGTCATGGGATAACGTTGCATAACAGTTCCTTTTTGGCTAAAAACAATTTTTTGCATTGTTTTGACTTTATTACACATAAAAAAAACCAAGCCAGATAACTTTCGTCATCTAGCAAGGTATTTTAAATATTTGATTTGTGGATTATTTTAAACGATTTTTATAAAAATGCAACTGCTTTTTGTGAAACATTGTTATTTCATCTTTAAAAAAATCTATTAAAACTCATCTTACAAACCTTGCAACTTATACACATCAAACGGCAATTTGGTTTCATACGCATCACAAACAGCGACTGCACCATTTAAGGTTGATGCGTTAAACACTTTGTGTTGCAAGGCATTACGGCGAATTGAGAACGAATCTTCTAACGCTTGCTTGCCTTCGGTGGTGTTGATAACAAGCTGAATTTCGCCATTTTTAATCATATCCACGATATGCGGACGACCTTCGGTAACTTTGTTCACACGTTTGCACTCAATGCCTGCATCGCTAATGACTTGGTGTGTACCGCCTGTTGCAACAAGGGTAAAGCCATAGCTTGACAAGCGTTTTGCCACATCAACAATGCCTTTTTTGTCGCTATCACGCACTGAGATAAAGACGGTTTTGGTTTCGCCTTCAACAGGCAAACCTGTCAAACGGTCGCCAGAGCCAACAATCGCCTTATAATAGGCTTCGCCAAAGGTTTTGCCAACGCCCATCACTTCGCCTGTAGACTTCATTTCTGGTCCTAAAATTGGGTCTACACCTTGAAACTTAGCAAATGGGAAAACCGCTTCTTTCACAGAGAAATGCTCTGGGATGATTTCGTTGGTAAAGCTTTGTGACTCTAGGCTTTGCCCTGCCATACAACGAGCGGCCACTTTTGCCAATGATGTGCCAATACATTTTGACACAAATGGTACAGTACGGCTGGCTCGTGGATTGACTTCTAAAATATAAACCTCATTGTCTTTCACGGCGAATTGTACGTTCATCAAGCCAACAACGCCCAATTCTTTTGCCATCGCCACAGTTTGGCGACGCATTTCATCTTGGATTTCTTGGTTTAATGAATATGGTGGAATTGAACACGCTGAGTCGCCAGAATGCACGCCTGCCTGTTCAATGTGTTGCATGATACCGCCAATCACCACGTTTTTGCCGTCTGATACGCAGTCCACGTCCACTTCAATCGCATCATCAAGGAAACGGTCAAGTAGCACAGGGGCTTCGTTTGACGCTTGCACCGCTTCACGCAAATAGCGTTTTAACTCGTCTTCATTATAAACGATTTCCATCGCACGACCGCCCAAAACATAAGACGGACGCACCACAAGCGGATAGCCGACTTTTACCGCTTCAGAAATACCTTCTTCGGCTGATTTGACAATGCTGTTATTTGGCTGACGTAAGTTTAATTTTTGAATCATTTGTTGGAAACGTTCACGGTCTTCGGCTCTATCAATCGCATCTGGGCTAGTACCGATGATTGGCACACCTGCTTCTTCTAGGCTACGAGCAAGTTTTAGCGGTGTTTGTCCGCCATATTGCACGATTACGCCTTTTGGTTTTTCGGTACGGACAATCTCTAGCACGTCTTCTAGCGTTACAGGCTCAAAATACAAGCGGTCTGATGTGTCATAATCGGTAGAAACGGTTTCTGGATTACAGTTTACCATGATGGTTTCATAGCCATCTTCACGCATCGCCAAAGCAGCGTGAACACAGCAATAGTCAAACTCAATGCCTTGTCCGATACGGTTTGGACCGCCGCCGATTACCATGATTTTGTCTTTATCGCTTGGGCGAGCTTCACACTCTTCATCGTAGGTTGAGTACATATAGGCGGTGTTTGACTCAAATTCTGCCGCACAAGTGTCCACACGTTTGTAAACTGGATAAACGCCCAAATCCCAACGGGTTTTGCGGAATTGTTTTTGTGAAATGCCCATCAATTTGGCAATGCGTAAATCGCTCAAACCTTTGCGTTTCAACGCTCGCACGTTATCAGCAGTCAAATCGCCCATACCTAAAGTTTTGACATGATTTTCAGTTTTGATAATATCTTCAATCTGCACCAAGAACCAACGGTCAATTTTGGTATATTCAAACACCGTATCCACCGACAAGCCAAAACGAAACGCATCAGCGATATAAAAAATGCGTTCAGGCGTTGGTGTGATAAGGTTGGCTTTGATTTTGTTGCGAATGTTTTCAAAATTATCGGTATGGCTTGTTAAATCCACTTTTTCATCAAAGCCGTTTACGCCTATTTCCAAGCCACGCAAGGCTTTGTGCATAGATTCTTGGAAATTACGCCCAATTGCCATCACTTCGCCCACCGATTTCATTTGTGTGGTTAAAGTGCTGTCGGCTTGTGGGAATTTTTCAAAGTTAAAGCGTGGAATTTTGGTAACCACATAGTCAATAGACGGCTCAAAACTGGCAGGGGTAACACCGCCTGTAATATCGTTTTTCAGCTCATCAAGTGTATAACCTACGGCAAGTTTGGCAGCGATTTTGGCAATCGGAAAGCCTGTCGCTTTACTTGCTAACGCTGATGAACGGCTGACACGTGGGTTCATCTCAATCACGACCATGCGACCGTCTTTTGGATTGATACCAAATTGGACGTTTGAACCACCTGTTTCTACACCAATCTCACGCAATACCGCAATAGACGCATTACGCATAAGCTGGTATTCTTTATCGGTCAAGGTTTGTGCAGGAGCAACGGTGATACTGTCGCCTGTATGTACGCCCATTGGGTCAAAGTTTTCAATGGAACAGACGATGATACAGTTGTCGTTTTTATCACGCACCACTTCCATTTCGTACTCTTTCCAACCAATTAAACTTTCGTCAATCAACAGTTGGTGCGTTGGTGATAAGTCAAAACCACGCTCACAAATTTCCAAAAATTCTTCACGGTTATAGGCAATACCACCGCCAGAGCCACCCATGGTAAATGATGGGCGAATAATGACAGGAAAACCAAAACGAGATTGGATTTCTAGGGCTTGTTCCATTGTTTCGGCAACGGCGGCTTTTGGACATTCAAGACCGATTTTTTTCATCGCTTCGTCAAACAATTTGCGGTCTTCGGCTTTTTCAATCGCTTCTTTTGTCGCACCGATTAACTCACAGCCGTATTTTGCCAATACGCCATGTTCATCTAACGCTAAAGCACAGTTTAAAGCCGTTTGCCCACCCATCGTTGGCAATACCGCATCTGGGCGTTCTTTTTCGATGATTTTTTCTACCGTCTGCCAAGTGATTGGCTCAATGTAGGTTGCGTCCGCCATGACAGGGTCAGTCATGATGGTGGCTGGGTTTGAATTGACCAAAATCACTCGGTAGCCTTCTTCATGCAAGGCTTTGCAGGCTTGAGCTCCTGAGTAGTCAAATTCACAGGCTTGACCGATTACAATCGGGCCTGCACCAATGATTAAAATGGATTTTATGTCGGTACGTTTTGGCATTTTTCTAACCTTTTATTACAGATTATAAAGTGTATGGGCATAAAACAAGGTCATCACGCCCCAAATATTGATGACCTTCTTTAAAATCTTTTGTATTACGACTTACCAAAATCAAATTATGGTAAATTGCCAAAGTGGCTTGCAATGAATCTGGCAATTTGATTTTATGCATTTTGCGAAAAGTTGCCGTTAAATCAGCAACTTGTTTATCAATGACTAAAAGTTCAAAATTATCCAAAAACTTGATAACAACTTCTTTGGCTTGTTCATCAAACCCTGTTAAAACTTCAGCTCTGGTAATCGCAGAAATCACGCATTGCTTTGCGTTTTTTCTGATAAAATCGGTCGCAGGTTGAACGCCATTAAAATGGTCAATCAAAATCACCGAATCAAGCAAATATTTCATCACGATTCCCATTCTGCTCGCAAGTTTTGTTGATAAACCAAACCATCGCCATGTTGCCAGATACCTTGTGTATTTTCAAGTTGGCTCAAAAAATCATCTTTTTGTGTTGGTTTTATTTGACTTAAAAAATCTTGCCAAAGTTTTTTTGTCATGCTTTCAAATGTCGTGTGATTGCTTGCTGTATAAGCATAAACCTCACTGGCAAATTGGTCGTCTAAATTGATGATAATTTGGCTCATTTTTATTCCTTTTAAATCAACTCATCATTCGGCAAATAAAGAAAAACCGCACAAAAATCGTATCATTTTCTTCATGCCACAAACAAATCATTTCTCTGCCGTCATCTTTTTTGCTGTTGGTATCATTGCAACGCTATGATTTGCAATTAGCAAGCCTAAACTGATACATATAACCTTTGCCAATTTCATCGTAAATTTCTTTGATTAACCCTTCACCTTATCCATCTCCACGATAAAACGGTCAAATAATACCGAACAATCATGCGGGCCAGGGCTTGCCTCTGGGTGTCCTTGGAAACTAAACGCAGGACGGTCGGTGCGTTCAATGCCTTGGTTTGTACCATCAAACAACGAACGGTGCGTTGCTCTTAGCGTGCTTGGCAAGGTGCTTTCGTCCACCGCAAAGCCATGGTTTTGTGAAGTAATCATCACTGTACCCTTATCCAAATCTTGTACAGGGTGGTTCGCCCCATGATGCCCGTGTCCCATTTTCATGGTTTTTGCACCGCTTGCCAACGCCAATAATTGATGACCCAAGCAAATACCAAATACAGGAATTTTGGTGGTTTCAATGATAGTTTTAATCGCACTGATGGCATAATCACACGCCGATGGGTCGCCTGGCCCATTTGACAAGAAAATACCGTCTGGGTTCATGTCTAGCACAGTTTGAGCAGGCGTTTGAGCAGGAACAACGGTCAATTTACAGCCACGGTCGGCAAGCATACGCAAAATGTTGGTTTTTACGCCATAATCATACGCCACAACATGATATTTCATTTCAGGTTGGCTAAAACCTTTACCCAATTCCCATGAGCCTTGTGTCCATTCAAAACCATTCGGGTCAGAGCAAACTTTTGCCAAGTCTAACCCATTCATATCTTTAGCATTTTTAGCAAGTTCAATCGCTTTTTCAGCAGTTGCGTCTTCACCTGCTAAAATACAGCCGTTTTGTGCGCCTTTTTCACGCAAAATACGAGTAAGTTTACGTGTGTCAATATCCGCAATCGCTACGATGTTATGTTGTTGTAAATATTCGCTTAATGATTGCTCAGAGCGAAAATTGCTATGTAAAAGTGGTAAATCACGGATAATCAAGCCATTTGCCCACACTTTATGAATGCGACCAGACTCAACATCTTCCGAGTTACAGCCTGTGTTGCCGATGTGCGGATAGGTCAAAGTTACGATTTGTTCGGCATAACTTGGGTCTGTCAAAATCTCTTGATAGCCTGTCATGGCGGTGTTAAACACCACTTCGCCTGTAGTTATGCCTATCGCACCGATTGATTTTCCTTTAAAAATAGTGCCATCGGCTAATGCCAAAATTGCGGTTTGTGCTAACATTTTTTCACCTTAACAAGTTTTGCCTAATTTTTGTTCAATTTTGTTGATTTTTGTTGAATTTTTGCCATAAAAAAACGAATAAAAATGAAATTTAGAAAATAGTAAGACTAGGTGTATAAAAACAACCAGACTTTACCATTAACTTTTTCATTTTTACTCGCTTGGTATATATTTCGCGTATTTTATCAGAAAAATTTTGCTTTGGGTAGTGATTTGTGTTTTTTGAAAAAAAATTTATGTTTTTATAATATTTGCTATTGATAATTATTTATCATTATCTTTATAATCTCTCTTCACAATGTAACGTTTTATTTTTTTATCTCTCTATAAGGTTGCTGATATGAAATTAAGCCCAAAAATTTTGTCTTTGAGCGTGCTTGGCGTGATGTATAGCATGAATGCGGTGGCGGACGATATGCCGTCAACGACACTGCAGACGATTACTATTGTTGCTCAAAATAGCAAAAACCAAAACCAAACTGATGACATTTATCACGAAAGCCAAGTGTCGGCAAAACAAGCGGACAGTTTGCACGATTATTTGGGACAAGTGGCAGGCGTTCAAGTACGTGGCTCATCAAGCTTTGACCAGCACATTGCCATTCGTGGGATTGGGAATGACAATGATGGTTCGTTGTTAAAAATTACTGTTGATGGCGTACGCCAACCTGAAACGACAGGCTTTCACCATATGGGTTCTTATGGTTTAGACCCAGATTTGTACAAAGCGACCGAAGTATCGGTGGGTAACAATTCGGTCACATTGGGTAACAATGCGATTGGTGGTGCGGTTGCCTTTAGAACAGTAGATGCCGAAGATTTGTTACGCCCAGACCAAACCATCGGTGCAAGATTAAAACTTGGCTACGCCAGTAACGACAGCCAAGTTCACAGCACAGCGACTGTGTACGGCAAGCCAACTGATAACAGCGATGTATTATTATCATACGGTCAGCGTGAGAGCGATGGCGGCGAAGATGGTCATGGCAAGCATATCATTGGCGATGATATCAGTATCAAAAATATTTTGGCAAAAGTGAGCGTAAAACCTGTTGAAGGGCATAAATTATCGCTAAGCTATCAACAAACCGATAATGATGGTAATTATCCATTTCGCCCAAATATTGGTTATCAAGCTAATTTGCCAAACAATGTGCACCCCGGTTATTTGAACAATAAAACCTATTCTATCGGTTATGATTATACGCCAAATGATGATTTTGAATTAACCAGTAAATTGTACAAATTAGAAAATGAGTCCAAAGTACAAGGTTTTTTTGGTGGTAAACTCATTCAAACTGGCGGTTTTGGTGAAACAACAGGTTTAAACTTAAATGTTAATCAAAATCTTTCTCAAGCATTAAGCAATCAAAATTTAAATCACCGTTTGACTTATGGGTTAGAAGCGTATAACAAAAAATCAGAAAACCTAACAGGCAGTACATCAACCGAAGCGACCAGTGCAGGTGTGTATTTGCAAGACCGTATTAACTTTGGCAAATTGACTGTTACCCCCGGTATTCGTTACGATAATTACAAAGCGACCAATACCAAAGACCAATCTGAAACCTTTGATAAAGTGTCTGGTGCGTTGGGTTTAGAATATCAAATTTTGCCAAAAACGTCTGTTTTTGCAAGCTATACCCAATTATTTAATGGACCTCGCCTGCCAGAAACCCTTCGTAACAGTTCATATTTGTATGATTTAAGCAAATTAAAACCAGAAACAGGTAACAATACCGAAGTTGGATTTAGCACACGTTTTGATGATGTGTTTAAAGCCAATGATAGTTTAGGTTTAACAGCTAAATATTTTAATACAGATTATAAAATAAATTTGTAAGAGAAACAACAAGTGGTTATGCTTATCGAGAAGATGGTACGCCAGTCGCTATTCAGTATCAAAAAGATGCTGATGGAAATAAAAAAGAACTTCCATTTCCATTTACAACCTATAGCGGAAAATATATCAACGCAGGTGATGTTGAGTATAAAGGCTATGAAGTCATGGCAAATTATCGCCAAGATAATATCGGTGTCAATCTAGGCTACGCCCATGCAAAAAGTAAAGATGCCGATGGCTACCAATTAAACCGTGATAGTGGCGACCAATTAACACTTGGTTTTAACTATGGTAATGTTGATGATTATTTAATCGGTGTCAATTTCCGCCATGTGGCAAGCCTTGATAGAAAAGGAGCACCAAGTAGAAATAACCAAACTGGTATCACCCGATTAGACAGTTTTACGACGGTTGATTTGACAGGCAGTTATAAACCAAAACGCTTGCCAAATGTGAGCATTGACGCAGGTATTTATAACTTAACTGATGAATACTATGCCGAGCATACTTCAAACAACTTAAACGATACAGCGATGGGACGTAATGCCAAAATTGCAGTAACCTATCAATTTTAATGGATAGCGTGATAACAATAATAATAAAGCAGTAACTTTTCTCCACCACCGATTACCAATAGCTAGAGTTGGTAATCGGTTTTTTTAACACGACCTTTTTAACAAAAAAAAGACAGCCAACACTGTCTTTTTGTATTTTTGAACAAACGTTAAAAACTTTTTGGATTTTTTAACTCATCGTGCCCATCAGCGTCTTCCACTTTGGGGTGTGGCACAGCGATACCGACCGCACAAGGGTCATCTTGAATCACCATTGGGGCAGGTTGATAACGACTAATCAGCTCATTACCATACTTATCCTCGCCCACCACATATTTAAAACCTTTTCGGTTAAACCGATTAACAAGGCGTTGATACCAACCTGCAAAACCTTCCGTTGGTGCATTTGGATTATGATAAAACGCATTCATCACTGCAGGCAAACCAAGCCCACACACAACCCCAGACAGCAACACAACGATAAACACATAACCCACGAGATAACCGCTATACGGCTGTAATGCTGGCACATTGGCAACCGACAAAATCAACGCAAGCGAAATACCACCACGCACACCGCCCCACGACAAAATAGTCAAACTACCATTGTAACGACTTTTCTTGAGTTGTGGAAAAAAAGCAAACGAAATAAAATTTGCCAAAAAACGGGCAATATGCAAACACACAAACGCCACCACACCGCCAATAATCAGACTTGCACTCAAATCCAAAATAAACAGCTCAAGCCCAATCAGCGTAAACAAAAACGCATTGATAATGCCTTCGATGGCGTGCCAAAAATGATTAATCTCATCAATCTCATCATCAGAGCGAATGTCGTGCCATTTGTTCCCCACAATCAGACCGCCCACCACACAAGCAATCGGTGCAGACGCATGAGCGTGCAACGCCACCAAATACGAACCTGCCGCCAAAAATGCCGTTGTCAAAATAAGCGACTCCATCTCATGCTTACCTGCCAAAATGCGTAACACCATTTGACCAAAAAACCAGCCAATAATCACAGCGACCACAATCTCATAGCCAAGCGTCTTTAGCATACCAATCGCACTAAACTTATCCCCTTGTAACACAGACAAAATCGTCATAAACAACGCAATACACACCGCATCATTAAATAACGACTCACCTTCTAGCTTTACCATCAAATGATGTGGTGCTTTGACCGAATTTAACACACCTTTAATGCCAATCGGGTCAGTCGCCCCAAGCCCTGCACCCAGTAGCAACAGAACGCTAAGCGGAATCACATGACCTGAAATCCACTGAAAACCAAACATCATGCCTGCAAAAATCACCGCACATAAGCCTAACGCCACACTTGCCAAAATGCCAATCGGTTTCCAATAATTTTTTAAATCCGATACTTGAAACTTTAACGCAGACGCTGTCAAAATAAAACAAATCACGCCATTAATCAAAAAGTCATAAAAATCAATGCCTTTGACTGCTTCTTCAATATGATGAATATTAATCGTGATAAACTGACTGCCATTTAACAAACTGGCACTCCACTGCAAAATAAAAACCAAAACTGCCGACACAATCGGCACGCCAATCGCCTGTGGAAAGCCCAAAATCCGCTTGTTCACCATCGTGGTAATCACCGACAATGCACAGACAGCGACCAGAACTTGTAATAAAAAGAAATTTCCCATAATTACTATCGCTACTAAAAAATTAACATAAAAAATGAATAAAAATTGGTAAAATTTATCAAAAAAAATGCCTTACCAACATAACATCGGTAAAGCACTCACTTTAGGCAATTTTAAATTAATAATCAAGCATTTTTTAGCCAAATTAATGGATTATAGCAAATTTTTTTAACCAACCCTGAATCATCTTATCCAAAAACTCAGGTTTATAAGGCTTGATACAACAATCCTGCATACCTGCCTTCAGATAAGTTTGTTTATCACCATGCGTGGCATGAGCCGTTACAGCGATAATCGGTGGCAACTTGTGAAACGATTTTTTTAAGGTTTTTGTCGCTTGTATACCATCCATAATTGGCATTTGATGGTCCATCAAAATCATTTGATATTTTTTGTGGATTTTGGCTAAACATCGTTACCGCCTCGTTGCCATCTTTTGCCAAATCAACGGTATAGCCAAATTTTTTCAAACTTTTAATCGCCACCATCGCATTGATATGATTGTCTTCGGCTAATAAAATATGTGCCGAAATTCGCTCATCGTCTTGTATATTTTCGGTATCGCTTAACACAAGGTTATCAGCATTTTGCAAAACTTCAAGCGGTAAGCACAAACTAAATGTACTGCCTTTGCCCTCTTCGCTATCCAGCGTGATTGTACCGCCCATGCCTTCGGCTAAAGCTTTGCACACCGATAGCCCAAACCCTGTACCACCATACATTCGGTGCGTGAATTTATCCGCTTGATTATACGCATCAAAAATCACCGCTTGGGTTTCTTTACGAATGCCAATACCTGTATCCACTACTTGTAGCTTGATTTCACAATCATCACAGCAGTTAATTGCTCGCAGTGTAACCGTGCCGTTCGCAGGGGTAAATTTGATGGCATTATTCACCAAATTCGCCAAAATTTGACGCACACGCACAGGGTCAGCTTTGACAAGTGTTGGCAAATCATCTGGATAATCAAAGACCAATTGAACATCATGGGCTTTGGCATCAGTGACAAATACAGCAAGAATTTGTGAGCACAGTTGTTTTAAATCCACAGGCACAAATTGAAAATTCATTTGACCTGATTCAATCTTTGACAAATCCAAAATATCACTGATAACATTTAACAAATGTTCATTAGAATGACGTATATGTTTGATATAATCTTTTTGTTGCTCATCAACACCCGTATGCTCAAGCAAATCCAACATACCCATAATACCGTTCATCGGCGTGCGAATTTCGTGGCTCATATTTGCCAAAAAAGCCGACTTGATTTCACCTGCTCGTTCCGCTTTGTATTTTTGCAAACGCAACTCTAACTCATCGGCAATCATGTCTGAAAACTGTTGCAAAATCGTGCGTTCATTCTCACCAAAATCTAGCTGTGCTTGCATATCTGCAATACAAAGCGAGCCTAGCACATAGCCATGATTTTGGTTATCATACACAATAATCGGACAACCCGCATAAAAACGTACAGGCATCTCTGTATTCACAAACGGATGCTGCGCCAAATCCGCACGTTGCAACGTATCTGGAATGACAACAATTTGTGAACCTTGAATCGTTTCTTGGCAAAAAGTGGAAGATTTTGGAAAAACCGTCTCATCAAGCCCAATTGATGATTTTGTAAATTGTTCGGCATCGTCAATAAAATTAATCGCCACAATCGGTACAGCAAAAAACGTTTCACTAAATCAACAATACGGTCAAATGCCTGTTCAGGCTGGGTGTGCATGATTTGATATTCCTGCAATTTTTTAACACGTAGTGTCTCGTCCCAAACAAAGGTAATAGGCTGAAAAGTTGGAGGATTTTGTGGGTTTGGTGAATTTTCACCAGTAATAAGAGTAGTCATTACCCCCCCCCCCCCTATTTTAACAATTTATCTAATAAAAACAATAACTTACAACTAGTTTTTTACAATTTATTCAAATACAACGACTTACAATAAAAGCAAACTCTCCGCCACCATCACCATACCGAAAACCGATGTAACTGCCACCGCAGAGCCGTAGCCACCACAATGCAATCCACCTGTTTGACAAGATTTGTCCACAATCGGTGGTTGTGTAGAATATACACATTTCATGCCAAATTTTTCGGTTAGTTGTGGGTTAATGCCTTTTTCACGCAGTTTTTGGCGAAGTTTGGCAAGTAATGGGTCTTGGTAGGTATCTTTTAAATCACTGACTTTTACCGCAGTTGGGTCGGTTTTGCCCCCTGCTCCCCCAGCGATAATAAGTTTTAATTTATTAAAGCGACAATGTAACGCAATCGCAAGTTTTGCATTCATATCATCAATACAATCTAGGATAATGACAGATTTGCCTTGCTGTTTTAGTTCATTGTTGGCTTGGCGGTTGGGTAATAAATCCTTGATATTTTTATCATTGATAAAGTCATCAATCAAGTTTAATCGGACAAGTGGATTAATTTGTCGGATACGTTCCGCCATCGCTTCAATTTTGCTTTTGCCAAAATTGCTGTCAAGTGCGGGCAATTGCCGATTGACATTGCTTGCGACTAGCACGTCCATGTCTATAAGCGTAATTTCGCCTACGCCTGTCCGAGCCAAGCCTTCAGCTACCCACGAGCCGACACCACCCACGCCAATCACAAAAACATGGGTATCTTCAAATTTGTTAAAATTGGTTTCACCATACAGTTTTTTTGTCCCTGCAAAACGGCGGTCGTATTGGTTTTCAGTGAAATTGTCGGTTAAATTTTGGTTTTGGTTATTTTGCATAATAATGACTTTTTTTGTTAAATGGTTTAATTTATTCAATCATTGCTTTTTGTAAAATCTATTGATTTTTATCTCAAAAATGCTAATATAAAGGATAAGGAGTAAGGCTCAACATCCTTGTTAAGCCCCCAATTAGCAACCTATGACAATCGCTAATTGGTTATCATCTCAATAAGCATACCTGCTTACCGTTAATAAGACGATTGACGATGAGTTTGAAAAGCGTGTTCATCGTAATGCTCCTTATTTTTTGTTAGGTTTCAGCCTAACGGCTCTATTGGATACAACTCCAATCGCCATTAACGGTTCTTACTTGCTGACGTTGTCAGTATAGTGTCATGCAAAAAAAAGTCAAGCTATCAATTTATAGATGATAGCTTGACTTTTTTATTTGTGTTTTTGTTAAAATTTAAACATCTAAATCCAAAACCGACAAACTATTTTGCCATAATTGTTCCGCCAATTTTGCTTTTTCCACATTTAACAAAACCGCTAATTCATCAAGCACAAAATCAAATTCGCAGGTGTGTTGCGTCTGCCATGCGACTGATGACAACAAACAGGGGTAAAATCAGGACAATCGGTTTCTATTACCAAACTTTCTAACCCAACGGTTTTGACAAGCTCCACAATCGTGTTACGCAGTTTTTTGGCGTTTGGATTGGTAACTTGTCCTGTGATGCCGATTTTAAAACCCAAATTCACAAACGCTTTGGCTTCTTGAATACCACCGCTAAAACTGTGAGCGATACCGCCATTATTAAACTTTTGATTTTTCAAGATTTTTAGCGTATCGCCATGTGCTTTACGAATGTGTAGCAAGGCTGGTAAATTGTAATTTTTGCCAAATCCAATTGTTTGATAAAAAAATCTTGTTGTCTGGCGTAAATTTTTTGCCGTTTTCATTTCATCGGTAAAGGTATCAAGCCCAATTTCACCAATGGCAACGGATTTGTGATTTTTGATAAAATTTTCTAATAAAATCAAATCATTATCGGTATGCTGTGTGATATAAAATGGGTGCAAACCAAAAGCTAAATGAGCGGTTGGCGATTTTTGTTTGTTTGCAATAAACTTTTGCATTTGGTTTTGGCAATTGACCATTTGCTTAAAAAGTTTTGCCAAAAATCCGATTAAAATCAAATGCCTAATGCCATTGTCATACGCCAATGTGCATTGCTCGGCTCTGTCAATGTCAAATTCTGGCACGTCAAAATGGGTGTGGGTGTCTATGATTTTAGCATATTTGGATTTTTAGCATATTTGGATTTTTAGTATTGGCGGATTTTTGAGATTAGAAAAGTTCTGCATGGCTTAATTATTCCAATGATGTTAAAACCAAATGATGACAAACTAATCCAAACATTTCGCCAATTATTGTTATTAATAGAATTGGTTTGTTGCATTTGAATTTCTATTTTTTTGCGATTAACCGTTGTTATGCCTTTTAATTTTAAAATAATGACGGAATTAATAACGCACTTTTAAAATTTTCATCAAAATCAAAGCCTTTTGTATTGATTTGATTTTCAAAGAAATATTCATATTGCAAAACTTGACCAATGCCACGCACATAATCGGTTACGCCAATATCACCCGCTTTTACTTCAATAATAGAGTGGATTTTATTGTCATAAACAAGCGTAAAATCCGCAATAATCCCATTGATATAACGGTCTTCATGAATAAGATTTAGGCGTGTTAAATCCGTTGGCAAATCCAAAGCAGACAATAAATCGGTTTTGATATTTTCATGCGTTGCAAGTAAATCATGAAAATATTTTTCACGGACATTGTCTTGAGTAGGTGATAATGACATAACTTAGTTTCCTAAAAATACACTTTTAGATTAAAGAGCCTTCAACTGCCCCATCTGCTTATCCATCTCCGCCAATTGGCTATCAAGCTCGGCAAGTTTGGCTTTCTCGCTCTCCACCACACTCGCTGGGGCTTTGGCGACAAAACTCTCATTAGACAGCTTACCACGCAGTGCGTCCGCTTGTTTGGCTAGTTTTTCCACCGCTTTGGCAAGGCGGTTTAGCTCTGCCGTTGGGTCAATCAAACCTTTCATCGGCACAAGCACTTTTAACGCCCCAATCAAGGCTTGCGATGACAAAGGCGGTGTGTCATCATCGCCCAAAATCTTAAGGCTTTCTACTTTTGCCAATGTCTTAAACTGATTTTCAATACGGCTTAATTGTGCCTTTTCGCCATCTGTGATGTTTTGTAGCAGTACAGGCAGTTTCACCGCATTGCCCAGTTTCATCTCGCCACGAATGTTTCGCACCGCCCCAATCAGCTCTTGTAGCCACGCCATGTCGCTTTCGGCTTGGGCGTTGATTTGGCTGTCATTGGCAAGCGGAAAATCACTAATCATAATGCTGTCGGCTTGTTTTTTGTCCACAATCGGTGCGATGATTTGCCACAGACTTTCGGTCAAATACGGCATGATTGGGTGGGTAAAACGCAGGGTGGTTTCTAGCACATTTAGCAACACATAGCGGATTTGGGCTTTACGCTCATCACTCACGCTTGCGTCATTTAGGCTAGATTTTGCCAGCTCCACATACCAGTCGCAGTATTCATTCCAAATAAATTCATAAATCGCCTGACTTGCCAAATCAAAACGATAGCTTGCCATGTTGTCATGAATTTGTTTAATCGTGGTGTTCAAACGGCTGACAATCCAATGCTCAGGTAGCTCCCACAAGGCTTGATTGTTGTCTTTGTCAATGGCAAGCTGATTGCCCTGTTTGTCCACGCAGTTCATCAGCACAAAGCGAGTGGCGTTCCAAATTTTATTACAAAAATTGCGGTTGCCTTCCACACGTTTTAGGTCAAAATTAATATCACGCCCAGTGCTTGCAAGTGATGTAAAGGTAAATCGCAGTGCGTCTGTGCCATAAGCGTCAAGCCCATTTTCAAACTCTTTACGAGTGGATTTTTCAATTTTTGGGGCATCTTTTGGGTTCATCAGTCCCGTTGTGCGTTTGGCAACAAGGCTCTCTAGGTCAATGCCGTCAATTAGGTCAATCGGGTCAAGCACGTTGCCTTTTGATTTGCTCATTTTTTGCCCTTGTGCATCACGCACCAAGCCATGCACGTACACGGTTTTAAACGGTACTTGCGGTGTGCCATCTGCATTTTTGACAAAGTGCATGGTCAGCATAATCATGCGAGCGACCCAAAAGAAAATGATGTCAAAGCCTGTAACCAACACGCTTGTTGGATGGAAAGTCGCCAATGCACGTCCGTCATCATTGTCATTGCCCCAATCTAGCGTGCTAAACGTCCATAGACCTGAGCTAAACCAAGTATCAAGCACGTCTTCATCTTGGCTAAGTTCAATGTCCGCACCAAGCTGATATTTTTCACGCACGGCTTGTTCGTCTTTTGCCACATAAATGTTGCCATCTTTGTCATACCACGCAGGAATGCGATGCCCCCACCATAATTGACGAGAAATACACCAGTCTTGAATATCACGCATCCACGCCATGTACATATTTTTGTACTGGGCAGGAACGAACTCAATGCGACCGTCTTCCACCGCCTCTATCGCAGGTTTGGCAAGCTGTTCAATCGCCACATACCATTGGTCGGTCAAATACGGCTCAACCACTTCATTACTTCTGTCGCCTTTTGGTACTTTTAATTCATGCGGTTCAATTTTTTCAAGCCAATTTTCATTTTGGGCTTGTTCAATGAGCTGTTTACGAGCGACAAAACGATTTAAACCTTGATAAGCCGTTGGCGTGGCTTCAAGGTTTGCTTCACGTTGTTGTAAGTTTTGATAAAACGTGCATTTGTGCCAAAATATTGGCGTTTTTGTCAAAAATGTTAATGAGTGGTAAATTGTGACGTTTGCCTACTTCATAGTCGTTAAAATCGTGGGCAGGCGTGATTTTGACGCACCCTGTACCAAATTTTGCGTCCACATAATCATCGGCAATAATCGGCACTTCTCGCCCTGTAATCGGCAAAGTTACGGTTTTGCCAATTAGGTGTTCATAACGTTCGTCCTTTGGATTGACCGCCACAGCCGTATCGCCAAGCAAGGTTTCTGGGCGAGTGGTGGCAACGGTAAGATAATTTTTGCCGTCTTTGGTGGTCAAAGTTTTGTCGGTAAAATAATAGTTAAAATGCCAAAGCGAGCCTTTTTCTTCTACATTTTCTACTTCTAGGTCAGACAGGGCGGTCTCAAGTTTTACGTCCCAGTTTACAAGGCGTTTGCCACGATAAATCAAACCGTCATCGTAGAGTTTGATAAATACGTCTTGCACCGCTTTTGACAGTCCGCTATCCATGGTAAAGCGTTCACGAGACCAGTCCACAGACGACCCCAAACGGCGAATTTGGCGAGTAATATTACCACCGCTCTCGTTTTTCCATTCCCACACTTTTTCTAGGAATTTTTCACGCCCTAAGTCGTGGCGTTTGATGCCTTCTAAGCCCAATTTACGCTCCACCACCATTTGCGTGGCGATGCCTGCGTGGTCGGTACCCGGTTGCCAAAGGGTGTTGTAGCCCATCATGCGGTGGTAACGGATGAGCGTGTCCATGATGGCGTTGTTAAAGCCGTGTCCCATGTGCAAACTGCCTGTTACGTTTGGCGGTGGCAGAGCAATAGAAAACGATTTTGGCTTGTCATAAGTTGGCTTAAAATAACCGCTCTCTTCCCACGTTTGGTACATACCGCTTTCAACGTCGGCTGGGTTGTAGGCGGTTTCTAGTTTGGCTAGGGCGGATTGGATTGGGTTTAAATTGCTCATAATTTATCTCAAAATTGTCTAAAACTTTGTCAAAAGGAAAAATGATAAAAATGGTTATGATTTTACCGTAAAATGGCGACTTTGTGGGAAATTTTTTAACAAAAATTTAAAACAACTTGTCATCACATACCAAATCCACTATAGTAAAAAAATTGTTTAAAACCAAAATCAAGGAAAAACCCATGAATTACGCCGTTTCACCAAGCCAGCCTGCCACTTTGCCAATCGCCAATAGCGAACAAGTTTTTCCTGTTCGCCGTGTGTATTGCGTTGGGCGAAATTATGCCGACCATGCGGTAGAAATGGGGTCAGACCCAAACCGTGAACCGCCTTTTTTCTTTTGCAAACACAATGATGAACAATCTATCGTTGCTGTTTTACCCAATGAAATCAAAGACTTGCCCTACCCTAGCCAAACGCAAAACTTGCATTACGAAGTGGAACTCGTTGTCGCCATTGGCAAAGACGGCAAAAATATTGATGTCGCCACCGCCACAAGCCATATTTTTGGCTATGCGGTTGGGCTTGACATGACACGCAGAGATTTGCAAAATGAGATGAAAAAATCGGTCGCCCTTGGGAAATTGGCAAAGCATTTGACTATTCTGCACCGATTGGGCAGTTGCACACGCTTGGCGACACAGGCGAAATCAATGACGGCAACATTAGCCTAGCGGTCAATGGCGAAATCAAACAACAAGGCAATATTAATCAATTGATTTGGAATGTTGCCGAAACGATTGCTAATTTATCAATATTATTTGAGTTAAAAGCAGGTGATTTGATTTTTACAGGCACGCCAGCAGGGGTTGGGGCTGTGGTAAAAGGTGATGAAATGGTCGCCTACATTGATGGGTTAAGCGATATTCGTTTGCTAGTAACATCTTAATCACAATTTAACCGTGCTTTGGCTTGCCCCTTTTTGCATTTGGCTTTACAATACCCATCATAAAAATACAGGATAAAAAGTGAGTTCCATTGTGCAAAATCAACAAGCCACTGATAACAAAAATACATTACAAAACAATATTTTACCAAAAAATCAATATGATGATGCCGAACCGATTAGTTTTGCCAACGCTCAAAACGGCTCGGTCGGTATCGTTACGCCCCAAAAAATCCATTTTGAACAACAACTTACCCTAGAATGCGAACGTGTGTTAAACGGCTTTGACCTAATGGTGGAAACTTACGGCACGTTAAATAGCGACAAATCTAATGCCGTCTTGATTTGTCATGCGTTATCTGGCAGTCATCATGCGGCGGGCTATCACTCGGCTGACGACAAAAAAGCAGGCTGGTGGGATACTTTTATCGGTGGTGGTAAGGCGATTGATACCAATCAATTTTTTGTGGTTTGTTTAAACAACATCGGCTCATGCTACGGCTCAACAGGCCCAGCGACTATTAATCCAGAAACAGGCAAGCCGTTTGGGGCGGATTTTCCACTCATCACCATCAAAGATTGGGTAAAAACCCAAGCCATGCTTGCCGACCATCTCGGCATTGACGTGTGGCACGCTGTGGTCGGTGGCTCTATGGGCGGTATGCAGGCGTTGCGTTGGGCGATTGATTTTCCCAATCGCTTAAAAAAATCGGTAATTATCGCAAGTACACCAAAACTTTCCGCCCAAAATATCGCCTTTAACGAAGTGGCTCGCCAGTCTATTTTGTCCGACCCTGATTTTTGTCAAGGCAATTATTTGGAACTTGGCAAAACGCCAAAACGTGGACTGATTCTCGCTCGCATGGTGGGGCATATCACTTATTTGACTGATGAAGCGATGCGTGTCAAATTTGGGCGTGATTTAAAAACAGGCAAGTTGAAGTTTAATTATGACGTGGATTTTCAAGTGGAAAGCTATTTGCGTTATCAAGGTGAGCAGTTTAGCACACGTTTTGATGCCAATACTTATCTACTCATGACAAAGGCGTTGGATTATTTTGACCCGACCCAAGAAGTACCAAATCACGAAGCGTTATCCGATGAAATCGCCTTGCAATTGGCGTTAAAAGACACGCAATGTGAGTTTTTGATTGTGTCGTTTACGACTGATTGGCGGTTTAGCCCAGAGCGTAGTCAAGAGATTGTGAATGCGTTGATTGCGAACGCTAAGCCTGTGAGTTATATCAATATTGACGCACCGTACGGACATGATTCGTTTTTGTTTGACATTCCTAATTATAAACAAGCGGTTTATAATTTTTTAACGAATTGATTTAACTGATTGATAAATAAGAGTAAATTCCTTGAATCAAATGCATTTAAACTTTTTGATGAAAAAGATAAAAAAATAACAAAATTAAGTACCTTAAAAGCCATTGATTTATTTGCAGGGGTGGGTGCAAATAAGGCTTGCCAAATAACACCGCTTTGATGTTTTCCCAAAGTTTTCAGCCGTTCCAAAAAACCTACCTAAATCTACCCAAGAGCAAATTTAGCGTTTTCTTCCTACTTCAACGTTGTTTGCTCTTGTCATTTGACTTAAGACTTACATCAAACTCCATAGGCTGACACGGTGAAACTCACCGCCAAAAATATTAGATTGTTAAACCTTAGTTGCATGATTTAAAATAT
>CAKMOY010000215.1 GCA_927911235.1 uncultured Moraxella sp. | reverse complement strand
GTCGCAGTTTTTCACACAGGCAAAATCCTATCCGCTAAAATCTTTAAACAAGGCGGTAAATGGTTTGTATCGGTTGCCGTTGAATTACAAGACATCATCAAACCACAACCCAAAACAGGCAAACAAGTTGGCATAGACTTAGGCATAACCGACCTTGCCACCTTGTCAAATGGTGAAAAGTCAAATGGTGAAAAAATCCAAGTACCAAAACCATTAAAACGCTATCTAAACAAACTTAAAAAAGCAAGCAAATGCTTATCAAGAAAACAAAAAGGCTCTAAAAACCGTGAAAAGGCGAAAACCAAGCTATCACGGTTACACTTTAAAATCAGTTGTATTCGCAAGGATTTTACTCACAAATTAACATCAAATTTGGTAAAACGATTTGACACCATTTGTATTGAAAACTTAAACGTTAAAGGCATGGCAAAGAATAGAAAACTTAGCCGTGCAATAAGTGATTTAGGTTTTTATGAACTTAAACGACAACTGATTTACAAAGCCAATATTCATAATAAAACTGTAAAAGAATTGGATAGATTTTATCCATCAAGTAAAACTTGCTCAAATTGTGGCTTTATCATGGATAAAGCAGATTTCACTTTTAGCGGTAAGAAATTGGATATGTCCTAGTTGTCATTCCCATCATGGCCGTGATGTGAATGCCAGTATCAATATTTTAAATCAAGCGGATAAGGCTTTAACTTTATCTTAATTTCAATCATTGGTGGGTAGGTTCTATCCCCAATTAAAAAACGCCTATGGAGTTGATGTAAGTCCAAGTTCAAATGAATAAGGCAAACAACGCTGAAGTAGGAATTAAACGCTAGATTTGCCTTATAGGTAGGTTTAGATAGGTTTTAAGGAACAGGAACAAACATGACCCAGAACCCCCAAACCCCCATTATCAATCCCAACGAACAAACCCGTATCGCACAAGGTAGCCAAGTCGCCCTGCACTTTGAAGTCAGCCTAGAAAACGGCACAGTCATAGATAGCACCTTTGAGCGACCAGAACCCGTCAGCCTAACCATTGGCGATGGCAGTCTGCTAGAAGGCTTTGAAAAAGTGTTGATGAATCTGACCGCAGGCGATACACGCACCGCCCATCTATCGCCAGATGAAGCCTTTGGACAATGGAATGAAAACAACGTCCAACGTTTTACAAAAACCGACTTTGCCATGACAAACGAGCCAGAAGTCGGCATGATGATAGAGTTTGAAGACAAAAGCAAAACGACATTGGTCGGCGTGGTGAGTGAAGTGAATGATGATACGATAGCTGTTGATTTTAATCACCCATTGGCAGGGCAAAATGTCTTATTTAAAGTGCAAATCTTTAAAGTAATCCCAAAAGATAGCCAAGCGGTAAAATTTGGTTAAAACGTTCTTAAAATGTCTTGTTGTAGCGTGGGTTAGTCATAGCGTAACCCACTATTTTAACTGACTTAAAGTTTAAATCTTTAAGGTTTAAACCGTGTCAAACGTAACGCATTGAGCAATACCGAAATAGAGCTTAATGCCATCGCACCAGCCGCTATCATCGGATTTAAAAATCCAAACATTGCAAGCGGAATACCCAAACAGTTATAAAAAAATGCAAAAAACAAATTTTGTTTGATATTGCGTAAGGTGGCGTTGGCGATTTTGATAGCATGATTGACATGAATCAAAGACGTACCGACCAAGCGAGCAGACGCACTGTGTTTGGCGATGTCTGTGCCTTGCTCCACCGCAAAACTTGCTATTGCAGTCGCCATCGCTGGGGCATCGTTCACACCATCGCCGACCATTGCAACTTTTGCCCCTTTTTGTTGTAAGTCCATGATATTATTGGCTTTATCTCGTGGGGATTGTTCGCCGTAGGCTTCGTTGGCGTGGACGGCTTTGCCGATATAATCCACAACCGACTGCTTGTCGCCACTCATAATCATCACTTTTAAGCCGTCATGTTGCAGTTTTGCGATGGTTTCGGCACTGTCCGATTTGAGGGCATCTGCCAACGCAAATCCCGCAATTGGCACATCATCAACGCTGACACCGACTTGGCTTGCGATATGCCAAATGCTTTTTTCATCATTAACAATATCATTTGGCAATTTCATATTGGTAAAAGCGAACGAGCCGACTTTGACAAGGCTGTCATTTTCACCATCAAAGCTGACAACTGCTTGTATGCCTTGCCCTGCAATGGTTTTTAACGATTTTAATGGGATAAAATTTAAGGTTTTATTTTTGGTTTTGGCAAGTTTTTCGGCAACGTTTACCAAAGTGGTAGCAAGTGGGTGATTGGCATGGCGTTCTACACTGGCGACAAGGGTCAAAATATCATCAAATTTTAAACCATTGTCCATCAGATAATGGGCGACCATTTTTGGCTTGCCTTCGGTGAGCGTGCCTGTTTTGTCAAGGACAACGGTGTCAATTTTGCCCGCTGATTCTAGGGCTTTGGCATCTTTGAACCAAATGCCATGCCGAGCCGACACGCCCATGCCAGCCATAATCGCCGCAGGTGTGGCAAGCCCCATTGCACAAGGGCAAGCAATCACCAGCACCGACACCGCACGCATTAACGCAGTTTCAAAGGCTGTGCCATATACGGCGGTGGAATCAATGCCATGCTGTTGCACAAGGTCAAATCCGCCAAAATACCAAAAATTACCCAAAAAAGTCAGTATCGCTAGCATGACGACCAACGGCACAAAAACTCCTGCTACCTTGTCGGCAATGCGTGCGATATCCGCTTTGCTTCCTTGTGCATCATTCAAGGCTTGAATCATATCGCCCAGCCGAGTTTGTTCGCCTGTGGCGGTTACTTTGTACTCAAAACTGCCGTCCGACACCATCGCCCCTGCCAGTACTCGGCTGTTTTTGGCTTTGGCAAGTGGCACGGACTCACCTGTTAAATGACTTTCATCGCACCAACCCTTACCTGCAATGACAATGCCATCGGTCGCAATGCGAGAACCTGCCTTGCCAAGCAAAATATCATCAATTTGTACATTGCTTAAGGCTTTGGCTTGCCAATTGTTGTCACTATCTTTGGCTTGCACTTCGGTCGGTGTCAAATCTAGCAACAGATTAATGCTGTTTAAACTGTGTTTTTTGGTGCGATGTTCCAAAAATTTGCCAAGTTTTACAAACGCAATCACCATCACGCTGGCTTCAAAATAAACGCCATGCGGATTGTGCAAATAATACCAAACATAAGTGGAATACGCCCAAATCGTGAGTGTACCTAACACGACAAGCACGTCCATATTGGCAAGACCGCCACGAATACTGGCAAACGCACTTTTGTAAAATGGCAACGCAAAGCCAAACTGCACAACAGTCGCCAACGCAAACTGCAACCAAACAGCTGGCATCAAATCATGCCGACCCAACATCATACCGCCCATACCCACCAAAAACGGCAACAAACACAACCAAACGCCCCACAACTGCCATTGGCGTAGCGGACTTTCGTTGGTTTCGGTGTTGTCGGTGGGGTTTAGCGAAGCGTGATAGCCTGTTTTTTCAATCCAATCAATGAGTTGCTGGCTGTTGGTCTGACTTTCATCAAAGCGAATTAACGCCGTTTCATTGGCAAAATTCACATCGGCTTGATAAATGGCAGGCTTTTTGCTTAACACTTTTTCAATACGATTGGCACAGGCTTGGCAGGTCATGCCGTCAATTTTTAGGGTAAGGGATTGGGCGTTGTTCATGGTTTGTTGGCTTATGTTTGGATTTGATAGATTGATAAAAATTTTGTATCAAAAAGTCAAATTATAGCAAAAAATTTACCAATCTTTTACATGATTTTACAATTTAATTCAACTATTTGATATCGTAACCAGAGTCTTCAATCGCTTCTTTTAACGCAGTTTCGCTTGTTACACCATCATCAAATTGAATGACGGCTTGAGATTGTTCTAAACTGACTTCGCAATTTTGCACGCCAGCGACTTGGTTTACCGCATTGGTAACGCTTTTAACACAGCCACCGCAAGTCATGCCGTCAATGTTCAATGTTAAAGTTTGGGTTGTCATGATAGACTCCTTTTTTTGATAAAAAGTGAATGTGTAAGAACCTGTATTCATAACATTACGCGGTAACATTTTACAAGTTTTAAAAGTAGATATTTATTTACTTTTGCATGAAAAATGGCTAAATCTTCTGGCTCGATGTCAAAAACTTGCCTGATAGAATGACTATTAGTCTGCGTTTTTTCATTGAAAAGCTGGCGATTTATCGTATTTTTCATTGCAAAAACGTTATGAATACAGATTCTAAAAAATTATTTGCTTTGTTTGGCAAGCCAATCTTGCATTTGTTTGATTTCTGGGGTTTGGGCTTGTTTAATTTGTTTGGCAAGATTAAGCATTTGTTGATTTTTGCCATATTTTTCTTCCACATCTGCCATGTCAATTGCCCCTTGATGATGGGGAATCATACCTTTGGCAAATGCCACATCAGGATTGCTATCCATCACGCCTTGCATCATCGCATCGTGATTGTTACCGTTTTTGGCTTGATAGACTTGGATAATTTCATCAGCATTGTCCGCTTTTGGCTCTGTCGTTTCATTTTTTGTTAGCCATTCATTCATAAAGGTGATTTCACCTTGTTGGGTATCAATAATTTTTTGGGCAAGGGCTTTCATTTCGGTATCTTTGCCATATTGCAGTTCAATTTCTGCCATCTCAATTGCCCCTTGATGGTGCGGTATCATGCCTTTGGCAAAACCGACATCGGCATTTTTTGCTTGCACGCCATTTGCCATGTCATCGTGCATTTTTGTCATCATGTCCATATACGCCATGACGTGAGCAGGTTGGCTGGTAGAACTTACACTTGCTGTTATGTCGTGGTTCATACCTTTATGTTGGGTTGCGACACTGGCGTTGGTAGGGCTTTGTTGGGTCCTTGTTTGGCTGTTGTTTTGATTGCACGCTGTTAAACCAAAAACAGCGAATAAACTCATGACAAAAACAGATTTTTTCATACAAATTCTCCGAACTATGTATCTTGTTGAAATGTATAATAAAGTGATTTTCAACTTGACTTTATGAATGTGTATGCTTAATATAAACCTTAACCTTATGTGAAGGTCAAGGCAAAATTTAAAAAATTACAAAACATTACAAATAAAAAAGATGAACATCAGCCAAATCGCCAAACAAACCCATCTTTCCGCCAAACAAATCCGAGATTACGAAAGTATCGGCTTGTTAAACCTTGTCAATCGCTCGTCATCTGGCTATCGTGTCTATGATGACAGCCATGTCAAACGCTTACAATTTATCCATCAAGCTCGGCAAATGGATTTTTCGCTTGCCGAAATCGCTCAGTTACTCGCCTTACAAGACGACCCCAATCGTTGTAGCCGTGATGTCAAAACTTTGACCGCCAAACATATCACACAGCTTGACCAACAGATTGAGAATTTGCAAAAAATGCGAAAAACCTTGCAAGTTTGGCATGATAATTGTCGTGGTGATGACAATGCCGATTGTCATATTTTGCAAAAATTAACTGAGCATTAAATTTGTTAAAAAACTATTTTGTCCCTGTATAAAACAATGACAAAATCCCCGCCGCAATCAAAGGACCAACAGGCACGCCACGCAAAAACGCCACGCCAATCACCGTCCCAATCAAAAGCCCCGCCACCACCGTTGGGTCAGCACTCATCAATTTGACCCCACGACCGCCAAGCCAAGCGACCAACACACCCACCAAAATCGCCAACAGTGACTGCCAACTGGTAAACGATTTTAATAACGTTTCGCTACCGATTTTGCCTGACGCAATCGGTGTCAAAACGGCAATGGTTAATAACAAAATGCCCCAGTTTAAACCATATTTTTCCAAATACGGCAAAAACGGCTGAGCGACAGGCAACGATGCCAAAATAATTAATAACGCACAGGCAATAATGATGGTGGTATTTTGGCTAATCACGCCACAGATAAGCAAGACGAGTAGGGCGATAAGGTTGGGATTTAGGGTGCTAATATTTAACATAAAATCTTTTAAAAATAAAAGTTTAAAACAAAAATTGTATCACAAAATTAATCTTATCAAAACAAAAAAACCAATCAGATGATTGGTTTTTTAAAGGCTTTGCAATGAATGGAGAAAAGTCAATGAACAGATTAACGCACAATATCCACACTGCCATCGCTAAGCGTTCTCACTACTTTTTGATGGGTTATGTTGTCTTCTACAATGACTGTTTATGCAGGATAAATTCTTTAACTTTATCAAAGGTAATGCTATAATAGACTTGATAGGATACTCACAAAATTACCAACAATGTTATTATTCAATTCTTCTTAAGAACCTGGCTATTTATCTTGTTTTTCATGGTAAAAACGTTATGAATGCAGGTTTTTGTGTTTTTTGTATAATTCAGTTTCTATTATATTTGTACTTGTATTCTTTTTTATTTCTTTAACTATAGCTGGAGTGATTATTTATGCAAAACCGTTTTATCAAAAATTCGTTAATTGTCTCTATTTCTGCTATTATAACCATGTTTGGCTTTGTTGGTTGTCAAAAAATGAATGCCAAAGAGTTCGCTCAACATCAAACTAATCTAGGCGAAAAACAAAATCAATCTGTTTTACCATCAGACACGCTTGCCACTTTGCAAGGTTTTACTCAAATCAACCCAAACCTTGCTAAAACAGGTAAGACGGTGATTGACCCGAACAAACCAACAATCGTCAAATTTTGGGCAAGTTGGTGTCCGCTGTGTTTAGCCACGCTTAAAGAAAGCAACGACTGGGCAAAACAATACCCCAATATGAATGTGATTAGCGTGGTTAGCCCCAATCAATTAAGCGAGAAAAACGCCCAAGATTTTGCCAAATGGTATCAAGTGGTTGCCAAAGATTATCCCAATTTACCTGTTTTAATGGATAACGATGGCAAATTGATTCAACAATTTGGCATTCAAGTGTATCCAAGTTTTGCGATTTTGGATAAACAAGGCAATTTGCTCAAATTGGTCAAAGGCAATTTAACCAAAGAGCAAATGCAAGCCTTAGCCGACAATGCGGGTAATGACTTTGCCGAACTCAAAGCCATGAATGAACATGGCGGACAAGCAAATAATGAAAATAAACCCACCGTCCAAGCGTTAAAACCAATAAAAAACAACGGCATGTATTATCAAGCCGACGGCAAAACGCCGATTAACACCCGCACCATTTATTTGGCAGGGGGTTGTTTTTGGGGACTTGAAGCCTATATGGAACGGGTCGATGGCGTGGTCGATGCGATATCGGGTTATGCCAATGGCACAACTGCCAACCCAAGCTATGAAGACGTGATTCACGGCTCAGGTCATGCCGAAACGGTCAAAGTCACTTATGATGCCGATAAAACCAATCTTGCCACGATTTTAGCCTACTATGTGCGAGTGATTGACCCCACAAGCGTCAATAAACAAGGCAACGATAGGGGCGAGCAATACCGCACAGGCATTTATTACAGTGACCCAAATGACAAAGCTGTAGTCGATAAAACATTAGCCGACTTAGCCAAAAAATACCCACAAAAAATCGTGGTAGAAAACAAACCACTTGCCAATTTTTATGAAGCAGAAAATTATCATCAAGATTATCTGAGTAAAAACCCCAACGGCTACTGTCATATTGACATTAGTCTTGCCAACGACAAAATCCCTGTGGTGAAAAATCTCACGTCCGCCAACAGCGTAAGCCAAGCGTTAAACCCAGCCCGCTACCAAAACTATGACAAAAATTTGCAAAAACGCCTAAGCAAAGCCCAATATGATATCACTCAAAATGCCGACACGGAGCGAGCCTTTAGCCATGAATACGACCATTTATTCGCAAAAGGCTTGTATGTCGATGTGGTGAGTGGCGAGCCGTTATTTTTATCAAGCGATAAATACGATTCAGGCTGTGGCTGGCCAAGTTTTACCAAGCCGATTAGGCCCGATGTAATTAAAACATCGAGCGACACCAGTTTTAACATGGTACGTACAGAAGTGCGTTCTCGGGTGGCAAATTCGCACTTGGGTCACGTCTTTGATGATGGTCCAAAAGACAAAGGCGGACTTCGCTATTGTATCAATGGCGATGCGTTGCAGTTTATTCCGCTTGCTAATATGGAATCGGCGGGCTATGGGGCATTGGTTAGCCTGATTAAATAAATTTAGTTTAGTGAAATAACTAACTTTAAAATAGACCTCGGTTAGGCATAAAAACCCACCAATAACGATTGATGGGTTTTTATTTGGCTAAATGATTGAGTTTTAACCTTGATGTTTTGGTTTTACCCGCTTGGATAAAACTGTTAAACAATGGGTGTCCGCCACGAGGTGAACTGGTAAATTCTGGGTGATATTGCACCGCCACAAACCAAGGGTGATTCGGAATTTCCACCGCTTCCACCAAATGCTGTTTGGCAGAGTAGCCCGAGATTTTCATACCAGCACTTTCTAAGTCGTTGATATAACGACCGTTCATTTCATAACGGTGGCGATGACGCTCGGTAATCACAGGCGAGCCATAGATTTGGCGAAGTTTGGTATCTTCTACCAATTCAGCTTTTTGAGCACCCAAACGCATTGTGCCACCCAAGTCTGAGTTGTCATTACGGATTTGTAACTCACCTTTTTCATCAAACCATTCGGTAATTAGACCGATGAGAGGTGCTTTGGTTTTTTTGTCAAATTCGGTTGAATTGGCTTCAAGTCCTAACACATTGCGAGCAAACTCAATCACCGCCAACTGCATACCCAAACAAATGCCCAAATACGGCACATTGTTTTCACGTGCATAGGTGATAGCTTTCATTTTGCCTTGCGTACCACGTTCACCAAAACCACCAGGAACAAGCACCGCATCGGCTTTTTTGACTTGTTCAAGCAAGCTGTCATCGGTTTCTAATTTTTCGGCGTCTACATAGTCAATATTGACTTTGACATCATTTTGAATCCCTGCGGCAAGCAAGGCTTCGTTAATCGATTTGTATGCATCTGGCAGTTCGACATATTTGCCAACCATCGCAACGGTAACGGTTTCTTGATTGCTCAACAGCGACTGAGTAACTGTGTCCCAATCGGACAAATCCGCTTCTGGTGCAGTAATGCCAAAACGTTCACAAATTAAATCATCAAGGTGCTGATTGTGCAATTTTTTAGGAATTTGATAAATGCTTTGGGCATCTTCACACATGATAACTGCACGTTCTTCCACATTGGTAAACAAAGCGATTTTACGGCGATTGTCTTCGCTCACCGCTTGTTCACTACGGCAAATTAGCACATCAGGTTGCAAGCCGATGGAGCGTAACTCTTTAACAGAATGTTGTGTCGGTTTGGTTTTGCTTTCGCCCGCACTAGAAATATACGGCACAAGCGTTAAGTGCATAAGCATGGCACGATTACGCCCAAGCTCTACTTGTAACTGACGCACCGCTTCCATAAATGGCAAACTTTCAATATCGCCAACCGTACCACCAATCTCAACCATAGCGATATCATAGCCTTCGCCACTTTGGATAATGCGGTGTTTAATCTCATCGGTAATATGCGGAATCACCTGCACTGTACCGCCAAGATAGTCGCCACGGCGTTCTTTTTCAAGCACCGTTTGATAAATACGACCACTGGTAAAATTATTGCGTTGGCTCATTTTGCTATGGCGTAAAAAACGCTCATAATAGCCCAAATCAAGGTCAGTTTCCGCACCGTCTTCGGTTACGAACACTTCGCCATGCTGAAAAGGACTCATCGTACCGGGGTCTACGTTGATATAGGGGTCAAGTTTGGTCATGGTTACTTTTAAACCACGAGCTTCAAGGATAGCAGCAACAGAGGCAGCGGTGATGCCCTTGCCCAAAGACGACACGACACCACCAGTTACAAAGATAAATTTTGTCATAAATCAAATTCGCTTACAGGTAAAAAAGAATTTTACTAAAAATTTGCAAATTTGGCAAAACGTTTTCGCAAAAATTTTGCAAAAAAATGATAAAATCCTTGTCAAAAGTAGTTAAAAAAAATTTTTGCTAAAAATTTGTTAAATTTTAATTGCTAATGCTCACGAGCCACCGATTGTTGCAATTCGTCTGGCAAATCCAAAATTTTTACATTTGCCAATTCTTCTGGGCGAGCGATTACCAAGGCTTCAATGCCGTTTTCATTTTGCACTTGATTAACCACTTGAATTTTATCGGTAAATTCGTTTTCACTTGCCACGCTGACACGGTGCAACCACGCCTTTGGACTGGCTTTAAACCACAAGCGAGCAATAATCTCTTGCCCCATATAACAGCCCTTGTCATAATCCACGCCACCACGCTGATGTAGGCGTAATTCCTGCGGTTGGAACAGCTCGGACGTGGTTTTGGTTATCCAATAATTGCCTTGTGCGATGCTTAATTGTTGCCAATCTTGCCAATTTTCATCGGCTAAATTATCGCTAAAAGTGGGTGAGTTATCAATAATTGTGGGGTAAATTGGTGATTTTTCGTTTAATTGTACTTTGGAAAACGCCCCATATTTTTTGACATGATTGGCAAAATCATCGGCTAAATCATCGCTTAACACAATCAAAAAACCGTTTTCTATTTTTTTTAACCAAAAGCCGAACAACACACGCCCTTTTAAATTACAAATCGCAGTCGGTAAAAAATGCTTGTCAATTTTATTGACATTGGCGGTGATTTGCCCTTGTAAAAATTTGGCAGAATCGCCCAAACTGTCGGTACTTTTGGCATTGCCTGTTAATTGAAATTGCACAAAATTTGTCATGATTTTTACCCCTGTGTTTTGATTTTTTTATAAAAATTTCACGATTATTTTGGGGTTTTTCGCAAAAAATTACAAGTTTTTTTCAAAATCGGTTACAATAGCACTTTTATTTTTTGAGAAAAATTTATGAGTTTACCAAACTGTCCAAAATGCGATGAAAATTATACCTACCAAGATGGCGATTTGCTCATCTGTCCGATGTGTAGCCACGAATGGCAAGATGACGAAAGCGATGATACGCAAGCTGTGATAAAAGACGCAGTCGGCAACGTGCTACAAGATGGCGATGCGGTAACGGTCATCAAAGATTTAAAAGTAAAAGGCTCAAGCACACCGATTAAAGTCGGCACAAAAGTCAAATCAATCCGCTTGATTTATGACGCACCAGACGACCACGACATTGACTGCAAAATTGACGGTTTTGGGGCGATGAAATTGAAATCTAGCGTGGTAAAAAAGGCGTGATTTTAGCAAAAATTTGTTGGTGTGTAGGGGCATATTGCATACGCCCAAATGATTTTTTTGCAAAATAATTTAAAAAATAGTTAAGGTAAATTATGAAATACGGCGTAATCGGCAACGGTATTGTAAAAAATAACCAATTATTGTTGGCTTATTTGCGTTCGTTTCAAGAAAAAAATACCAATTGTAACGATGAAAATTTACCCCAAATCATTCAATTATCGCTAAAAAATCCAAAAAAAGTTGATTTTCTGCTCGGTTGGGGACGTAAAAAAAGTTTTACACGAGCCAAGCAACTCGGCACGATTTTTAACGCGCCTGTTTTGACGTTAGAAGACGGTTTTTTGCGGTCGCTGGATACAGGGCAGGCGAGCCGTTACGCTTGTAGCGTGGTGATTGACCCGATTGGCATTTATTTTGATGGTAGCAAGCCGTCTTTGCTAGAAAATCTGATTTGTCAAACGGTTTTAACTGATGAACAAAAAACACAAGCACTTGATTTAATTAAAAAAATTACATCAGAACGTTTATCAAAATATAACACTACCGCAAAAAACAACACGTTACAAAATTTAAATTTTGACAAAAACACGCAACATATTTTGTTAATTGACCAAGTTGCCAACGACCAATCTATCAGCGGTGCAGGAGCGAATGAACAAGATTTTGCCAATATGCTAAAAACCGCTTGCCAAAATCACCCCAACGCACAAATCTGGATAAAAGCCCACCCAGCAGGCAAAATCGGCTATTTAACTGAATTGGATTTACCAAACAATTGCCAAGTAATCCGTGAAAATGTCAATCCGATTGAGTTGCTAGAAGTCATGGACGAAGTCTATACGGTCAGTTCGCACATGGGGTTTGAAGCCCTACTTTTTCAACAAAATGGGCTTGGCAAAAAAGTGCATTGTTTTGGTGTGTCTTGGTATGCAGGTTGGGGGCTGACGGACGATAATTATTTAACAAATATTGTGCAAAGTTTACGTTATCGCAATGCCAAAAAAAGACGTTTTGAGCAAAAACAGCCGACTATACTTGAGCTTTTTTATGCGTGTTATATAGCGTACAGTCATTACGCTAATCCTGCCACAGGCAAGGCTTGCGATATAACGCAAGCGATAAATTGGCTGGTTACCAATCGGCATTGGCGAGATAATTTTCCCAAACATTTGACGAGTTATCATGTGAGTTTTTGGAAAAAACAATTTGTACAAAATTATTTGCAAACCGCCAATGTAAATATTTTTGTAAAACCACGCTTAGAACCACGCACTTTAACCGATAAAAATCATTTTATTTTTCCAAAAAAAAATCCGTTTTGGTGTGGGGGTTTGCCAAAAAACAGCAATTAATTCAAAAAACTTAACAATCAATCAGCCGTTAT
>CAKMOY010000214.1 GCA_927911235.1 uncultured Moraxella sp. | reverse complement strand
CTAAACTTTTGTAGTATATTAAAAAAACAAAAAATTTAAATAATCTTAAAAATAAATTACATTTAAATAAACAATGATTTTACGGGCAGGGTCATTTTAAAAAACTGTAAAAAAATTGTGGTTACGAAATGGTCACGTTTTGGTCACGGTCAAAAATTTTGGCAAAATTTGATTAGTTAAATTAACAAATCATTTTTGAAGAAAATGGGAGTTTAAAACTTGGAAGCCTTGATAATAGGGAAATTAGGGATAATAAAAAAGCCTAACTATTGAGTTAGGCTTTTTAAAATTTGGAGCGGGAAACGAGATTCGAACTCGCGACCCCAACCTTGGCAAGGTTGTGCTCTACCAACTGAGCTATTCCCGCTTGTTTAACAACATATCTTGATATCTAATTTTTTATATATCGCGTCGTTGTGTGTGCATATTATAAGGATTTTTGAGGCAAGGTCAAGCACTTTTTTTATTTTTTTTTATATTTTTTATTAAAAAAATCACAAACTGTTGATTTTAAATATATTTTTTCTTAAAAAAATATTATTTCATTTTCTATTCACAATGGCTTATGTTAAAATGTCATGTGTCAGCCTGCTTTTTTTATGTGTGTTTATGCAAATCAATTTTTATATTTTACCGCCAACAAAAAAAATTACTTAATTTTGTTTGTCAATTAATCCAAACGATTATCGCAAAAAGCCAAGACAGCCTGATGATTTTGGCAAATACTACCACAGTTGCGAGCTTAGATGCTTTGTTGTGGTCGTTTGACCCTGTGTCTTTTATTCCACACGAAGTTTTGACTAGCCATCATCATGAGAATATTGCAAAATCTCCTGTGATTTTGACGGATAATGCTCAATTTTTACAAAATTTTGATGGTATTGTCATCAATTTAACCGAGCAGACTTTTGTTGATTTAAAGGCAAATAAACTGCTTGAAATCGTTGACAGCGACCCTGCATTAACCGCACAGGGACGTGTCAAATACCAATTTTATCAATCTACCCTACCCCATTTTGCCTTGCAAATCTTTCAAATCAAATAATTTTACTGCGTGATGTGGTGAAGACAGGTTCTAAAGTTACAATTTTTTTGGATTTTTAGTTTTATTTGTGTAAAAAAATGTTAATATAACGTTTAATTATCATTATCACGGTGATAAATAACTTTTGATAAACCATTTTTAAACAAAATTGGGGGTTTTATGAATAAATTATTTCAAGCCTATCAACGCATAGGGCTTGTACCACTGATTGTTATCGGTTTGGTACTCGGTGCGATTGTCGGTGGCGTGATGCCTGACAATGTTGTCAAATTTTTTAGCATTTTTGGCTCGTTATTTGTCGGTGCGTTAAAGGCGATTGCACCTTTGTTGATTTTTGTATTAGTCATCGCATCGCTGGCTCAACACAAAACAGGCACACAAGTAAACGTGCGTCCAACTTTGATGTTATATCTGATTGGCACATTTTTGGCAGCTTTGACGGCGGTCGTGGCAAGCACTCTCTTTCCAACCAATATCACCTTGGTAACAGGCGAAATCAGCCAAAAACCACCATCAGGGCTTGCAGAAGTTATCACGACTTTGCTTGGCAATATGGTGAGTAATCCGATTAATTCTATCGCCACCGCCAATTATATGGGTGTGTTAACGTGGGCAATTTTGCTGGGTTTGGCATTACGTCATGCCTCTGATATTACCAAACAATTATTGAATGATAGTGCGGACGCTGTGTCAAGCGTGGTAAAATGGGTAATTTGGTTTGCACCGTTTGGCGTGTTTGGCTTGGTCGCCAAAACCGTTGCCGAAACTGGCATTGAAGGTTTGTTAAGCTATACCAAATTGCTTGCGGTGTTGGTCGGTTCAATGTTGTTTATTGCGTTGGTGGTCAATCCGTTAATTGTATTTTTCAAAACTCGCAAAAATCCGTACCCGCTTGTATTTACTTGCTTAAAAGAAAGTGGCATTACCGCATTTTTCACCCGTTCATCAGCAGCAAATATTCCTGTCAATATGAATTTAGCTGAAAAATTGGGCTTGCACAAAGATACTTATTCGGTAACTATTCCGCTTGGGGCAACGATTAACATGGCGGGTGCTGCGATTACCATTAATGTGATGACACTTGCAGCAGCACATACACTTGGTATGCAGGTTGATTTTGTATCGGCGTTATTGTTGGCAGTCGTTTCTACGTTGGGGGCGGCAGGTTCGTCTGGCGTTGCAGGTGGTTCGTTGCTACTAATTCCATTGGCGTGTAGCTTTTTTAACATTCCTGATGATATTGCCATGCAAGTGGTGGCGATTGGTTTTATCATTGGTGTGGTGCAAGATTCGGTAGAAACGGCATTGAACTCATCAACGGACGTGTTATTTACGGCTGCGGCTGACCCAAAATATGCCTATAAAGGTTAAATTTTAATTTGTTTGTTAAAAAATTTTATCAATCTGCTTGCTAAAATGTTAAAAATTGCCTAATATAGCATTAACTTGACGGAGTACCACTAATCAGTGGTTGAGATTGTCTTATTTAAAAAGTTATAGACAGATACCGTTGAACCTGAAGGTTAATACCTGCGTAGGAATCAAGTTAATCAAAGTCATTCATCTTCAAAATTGTCTATTTTTGTTGATTGGCGATGACTTTATTGGCTTGATTTGTTAAAGCCAATAAGGAAAATTGTATGAGCCAATTAACAAATCCAACCATCACCCCTAACAACACAAGCAATCATGAGCAACAAGCTCAAGATTTAACTCGCATTTTGCCTGCATCTATCAAGGTCTATGTGCAAGGTTCTCGTGCCGATATTCGTGTACCATTTCGTGAAATTTCTCTCACCGATACGCCTACAGGTTTGGTGAACGATGGCGTAGAGAAAAATCCACCGATTTTGGTATACGATACTTCAGGCGTATACACCGATCCAACGGTTCAAATTGATTTAAATCAAGGTTTGCCATCTATCCGTCATACGTGGATTGAAGAACGTGGCGATACTGAACTTTTGGACGGTTTAAGCAGTCAGTTTGGGCGTGAGCGTTTAAAAGACATTCGCACGGCAAATATTCGTTTTGCCCATATTCAAAACCCACGCCGTGCCAAAAACGGCAAAAATGTAACGCAAATGCACTACGCACGACAAGGCATTATCACGCCTGAAATGGAATATATCGCCATTCGTGAAAACCAAAAACAACGTGAAAATGTGGATATGCGACAGCACAAGGGCGAAAATTTTGGGGCGAAAAATCTGACTGAAATCACGCCTGAATTTGTGCGTCAAGAAGTGGCGATGGGACGAGCGATTATTCCGTGTAATATCAATCACCCTGAATGCGAGCCAATGATTATTGGACGCAATTTTTTGGTAAAAATTAATGCCAATATCGGTAACTCGGCACTCGGCTCCAGCATTGAAGAAGAAGTGGCTAAAATGACGTGGGCGACACGTTGGGGTGCAGACACTATCATGGATTTATCCACAGGGCAAAATATTCATGAAACGCGTGAATGGATTATCCGTAATTCGCCTGTACCGATTGGCACTGTACCGATTTATCAAGCCCTAGAAAAGGTCAATGGCGTGGCAGAAGATTTAACATGGGAAATTTTTAAAGATACGCTGATTGAGCAAGCCGAACAAGGTGTGGATTATTTTACCATTCATGCAGGTGTGCTACTTCGTTATGTGCCATTGACGGCAAACCGTTTGACAGGCATTGTCTCTCGTGGGGGTTCAATCATGGCACAATGGTGTTTGGCTCATCATCAAGAGAATTTCTTATACACGCATTTTGATGAAATTTGCGAAATTATGAAAGCCTATGATGTGTCGTTTAGTTTGGGTGATGGTTTGCGTCCTGGTTGTATTCAAGATGCCAATGATGAAGCCCAATTTAGTGAGTTAAAAACCTTAGGCGAACTCACGCACCGAGCGTGGGAGCATGATGTACAAGTGATGATTGAAGGGCCGGGACACGTGCCAATGCACATGATTAAAGAAAATATGGACTTACAACTTGAAGTCTGTAAAGAAGCCCCATTTTATACGCTTGGGCCTTTAACCACTGATATTGCCCCTGGGTATGACCATATCACGTCTGCAATTGGGGCGGCGATGATTGGTTGGTATGGCACGGCGATGTTGTGCTATGTAACGCCAAAAGAGCATTTGGGTTTGCCGAATAAAAAAGATGTGAAAGACGGCATTATTACCTATAAAATTGCAGCTCATGCGGCGGATTTGGCAAAAGGACACCCATCGGCACAAGTGCGTGATAATGCCTTGTCTAAGGCTCGATTTGAGTTCCGTTGGGAAGACCAGTTTAATCTCTCACTTGACCCAGACACAGCACGAGAAATGCACGATGAAACCATGCCGAAACAAGCCCATAAATCGGCACATTTTTGCTCGATGTGTGGTCCAAAATTTTGCTCGATGAAAATCACCCAAAATGTGCGTCAATATGCCAACGGCTTAGACATTGAACAAGGCATGAATGACATGAAACAAAAATTTCATGATGAAGGTGGGACAGTATATCAAGTGGTGTAGCTGGGATAACAACCTTATTCACGAAAACTCATGTTCTTGCGGGTTTTCTGAATAAAAATGCCAATGCCTTGATAATCAAGGGATTGGCGTTTTATAATATTGTCCATCTTGCAGACCAATCAAGCCATTATCCAACGTATAAAAATCCTTAATCACCAAATCACTGACCGCATTTTCATCAAGCCCCAAGTACAAATCTTGCCCCACACGTTTGGTAAATACTTTGACAGGCGGTTGATTGGTCGCAGGGTCAATCAGCTATCTATTTGATTTTAAAAAATTAATTTAAAGATGCTTGAAAAACTTGCTCTAATTCTTCTTTACTTAACAAGGTTTCTGCCAATCCAAACACTTCTCGCTCTTCAAAACGAATATGTTGATACAAAGCCTCGCCCAAAACGTCTGACATCGTCCAACGTGGGATTGGTTGTTTCGCTCAAGGTTTTTAAACAATTCATTGGTTCTGCCAACAATTTTTCGGCAAGTTTTTT
>CAKMOY010000213.1 GCA_927911235.1 uncultured Moraxella sp. | reverse complement strand
GATTTAGGCACAGATTTTGACTTTGATTTACCAAGTGAAACGGTTAAAACTCCTGCTCCACAAGTGCAAGCACCTGTTGTTGAAGAACCATCAATGGATTTGGGTGCTGATTTTGACTTTGATTTACCAAGTGAAACGTTTGAAACACCTGCTTCACAGGTTCAAGCAGCTGTTGTTGAAGAGCCAATCGCAGATTTAGGCACAGACTTTGACTTTGATTTACCAAGCGAAACGGTTGAAACTCCTGCACCGCAAGTACAAGCCTCCGTGGTTGAAACGTTTGATATTGTAGATACACAATCTGAATTAATTTCAGATGACCTTATCTTTGATGATACCCCTGTTTCACAAACCCCAGAACCTATCGCAAGCGAACCTACACCTGTTGTAACGCCAGAATCTGCTGTTGTCGGTGGTGGTGTTGCTGGTTTGGTATCTGAATTAGGGAATATTACCGACATTGACAGTACGCAATTAAATATTGAACTTGCTGAACAGTATGTTGAGCTTGGCGAGTTTGACAGTGCCAAACGTTTGTTAAATGAAGTACAAAATACCACAAATAGTGAATTTACCAACAAAATTAAATCATTATTAGAAAAAATTGGTTAATATGTGTTAAATTAACAAACTTATGTTAAGATAACTTAATATCTAAGTTTTACCAATCGTTTCATCAACAGGGCAAAATAAAGATTTTGCCCTGTTGTTTTTTACAGGTTATTTCAAGGAAAGTCTTATGCCCAATCAAAATTTTGACAATTTAAATACAGACGTTACCCCAATAGATTTTGACTTTGATGAGTTAGAAAATATTGATAAACTATTTAAAAAGCCAAATGATACCAAGACTTTTACCGCTGATACCACTGATAAAATCACATTGCCATCGCAATTAATCAACAAAAATTCGATGGTTTCCAATGATAGTGTTTCACCTATCCAAAAAGATTTGGATAATTATTCAAATATTGATAATTCACAAAAAAATTTGGTGTATAAAATACCTAATCACATTTCGGTTGCACCCTTACAAATGCCTGCTAAGCAAGCCAATAATGAAACAAGCAACACAGTAACAAACGCCAAAACTGCTAATACGCTTAACTCTGAGATATCGCCTGCCTCAAAACAAACCACCACAGCAACGATTGCACCAATAGCAGAAACAATCGCACAAATAAAGGCAATCAACACACCGCTAACCTTTGATGGAACCAAACCTGCGATAAGCCAACAAACAACCATCAGCCAACAAAATCAACAAGGCATGGACGAGGCGACAAAACAACTTGCTGATATGGATACTGACGCAATTTTTGCAACGTCTGCTAATTCAGCTAAAAACCAACTCTATCAACAAAAACGTCGCAATATAAACCCAAAAGCCAAAGCCCACTATATAGACATAAAACCAACCTTTGGTCGCCGTGTGTTAAATAGCCTGTCTGTTGGGTTTATCTTTGCAATCATTGGTTTGCTTGTGGATTGGGGTGTAAGCATCACCCAAGCGATCGCCAATGTATCAGGCGAGACAACTTGGTTCTTTTTGCCATGTTTTGGGATTATTGGGTTGATTTTGGGCTTTTTATTTGGGGCAAAAGCATTGGACGTGATTTTTGCCAATTTTCGCTCAACTGATGACGACCATACAGGTGATGATGGCTTTGCAATGGGATTGTTTAAAGCCATCGGGATTGGTCTTGGGGTGGTGATTATCGGTTGGATAATTATGATGATGTTGTTATGATGGCGTTATTGTAATTCTATCTTTTTTAAATGTTGTTTAAAAGATTGTGATTTTTCCACATAATGTAGCGCCGAGCGTTTTTAATAGTTCGGCTCTTTCATTATCTAGCGTTTTTACCACTTTGGCTGGGCTTCCCATCACGACCGAATTATCAGGGATTTGCATATTTTCGGTGACTAGGGCATTTGCTCCGATAATACAATTTTTGCCGATATTGACATGGTTTAGCACAATCGCTCCGATTCCAATAAGGCTGTTATCGCCAATCGTGCAACCATGTAACATGGCGAGATGACCGATGGTGACGCCTTTACCAATATTGACGTTAATCCCTGCGTCGGTGTGAATGACGCTGTTTTCTTGAATATTGGTATTATCGCCTAGCATGATGGTGGCGTTGTCGCCACGAATGACTGCACCGAACCAAACGCTGACATTTTCGCCCAAGATGACATCGCCAATGACTTCGGCGGATTCTGCTATCCAGCCTGTGAATGGGGCTTTGTAGGTGGGTTGTTTGTTTTTCCATTGATAAAGCATTTTGATTTCCTTTTTATAGATATTTATCAACTAATTTTCAATAACGCTTGGTGGGGCGTAACATTCTTCTTCAATGATATTAACATCTTCAGCAAAGGGCATATTCAATACGCCCTTTTTCTAAAACTACAAACCCGCTTTTAAGCTCGCCTCAATAAATTTATCCAAATCACCATCAAGCACCGCTTGCGTATTAGACGTTTCCACGCCTGTGCGTAAATCCTTAATGCGTGAATCATCAAGCACATACGAACGGATTTGCGAACCCCAACCGATATCCGATTTGCTATCTTCTAACGCCTGTTGTTTTTCCATACGCATTTGCATTTCACGCTCGTACAGCTTGGCACGAAGCATTTTCATCGCCGTTTCACGGTTAGCGATTTGGCTACGTTCATTTTGACACGCCACGACAATACCTGTCGGTTGGTGAGTAATTCGCACCGCAGAATCGGTGGTATTCACGTGCTGACCGCCTGCCCCACTGGAGCGATAAGTATCAATGCGTAAATCGGCAGGGTTGATTTCAATTTCAATATTATCATCAATTTCAGGCGACACAAACACCGATGAAAATGACGTATGACGACCGTTGTTGCTGTCAAATGGCGACTTACGCACCAAACGATGTACGCCCGTTTCGGTGCGTAACCAACCAAACGCATAATCGCCTTTGACATGAATGGTCGCCGATTTAATCCCTGCGACACCGCCTTCGGAAACTTCTACCACATCGGCTTTAAAGCCTTTGCTTTCCGCCCAACGCAAATACATTCTTAGCAAAATTTCCGCCCAATCTTGAGCTTCTGTACCGCCAGAGCCTGATTGAATGTCCAAATAACAGTCGTTTGCGTCCATTTCACCGCTAAACATACGTTTAAATTCAAGGTCGGCGACTTTGCTTTCCGCTTCGTCAAGTTCGGCTTGCACATCAGCAAGCAGACTTTCGTCATCTTCTTCTTGAGCCAATTCTAGCATGGCTTTTGTGTCTTCTAGCTTTTCATCAAGGGCGACAATCACGCCAATAATGCCGTCTAGTTGGGCTTTTTCTTTGCTAATTTTGGTAGCTCGTTCAGGGTCGTTCCACAGTTCTGGATTTTCTAATTCCAGATTGACTTCTTCAAGGCGTTCTTGTTTTGCCTCAATGTCAAAGATACCTCCGAAGTTGGTCGCCACGGTCGGCTAGGTTTTTGATGTGTTCTAAATATGGGTTAATTTCCATGATAATACCTCTCGGTGAATTTGGTTAAATGTCTTTGCTAAATGTCATAATTGGTTGGCTATTTTAACATATTTTTAAGCATAAATATCATTGTGTCCATTTTTTTACAAAAGCCATAAAAAACATTTAGAACCTGTATTCATAACTTTTTTGCAATCAAAAATGAGAGAAATCGCACGTTTTTCAAGGAAAAAACGCAGGCTGATAGTTATTCTATCAGACAAGTTTTTGACGAAGAAAAACAAGATTTAACCATTTTTGATGCAAAAGCAAATAAATATTCATCAAATATTGATAAAGATTTTAATGCGGAATGTTGTGAATACAGGTTCTTAATCAAAACGATAAATATCCATCGTCAAACTATAATGTGCAAAACTTTCATGCACCACGCTCATCATCTCCCCTGCCCCACGAGCAAAAAACAATGGCAAAAAATGCTCTGGCGTGGGGTGATTGTGGCTTGCCAACGCATGATTTTGCCAATCAAACAAACCATTCACATCGTATCGCAACTGCTCAACCACCCAGTTTTTAAAGGTTTGGGCGTTTGGCTCAATCGCTTTATCACCAAAACGCACCTGTCGCAAATTATGGGTAATACTTCCAGAACCCATGATTAACACCTGCTCAGAGCGTAACGGTGCAAGCAGTTGCCCCAACTGATAACACGCCACCGCATCAAAAAAATACGGCAACGAAATCTGCACAATCGGCACGTCCGCATTCGGATACATATGCAACAACGGCGTCCAAACCCCATGGTCAAGCGGTCTATCGCTATCTAGCGACACCGCCACGCCCCTATCGGCTAACTGTGTTGCCAAACTTTCAGCGACCTGTGTTTGCCCATCGGCAGGATAATCTAACTCATACAACTCGGCTGGAAAACCGCCAAAATCATGCCAAGTCGCAGGCACAGGGTTGGCATTAATCTGTAACGTTTCGCTTTGCCAATGGGCGGACATGATGATAATCACTTGTGGCTTTGGTAGATTTTTACCGATTTTTTGTAAAGTTTGGGTATAAGTGCTTTGCTCAATGGCAATCGTTGGCGAACCGTGAGAAATAAACAAACTTGGCAAAGTTTGGGCTTCATAAGGTTTGGTTGATAAAATAGGTTTGAGTGTTAAAGGATTATTTTTCATTAGTTTCCTAAAATTTTATGATGTATTTTTTAGATTTAATATAGATTAAAAAAAACAAGGCATATTTTTGATATACCTTGCTTTGATAAAATCAATGATAACGTAAATTAGTAACGCAGTTGCCAATGATTATTTTGGCGAATTAGGCGGATTTTGCCATCTTTTGACACATAGCCACCTTTTACCACGTCCATCAAAATTGACTTATCACCGCCATGACTTGCCCAAAACAGTTCGGCTTGCATTCTATCATCTGACAAAATCGCATACACCGCAAGCGTGTCGTTCATGGGGTCGTCAAGTTTGATATCTGCTACGTCAAAGACTTGGACGCACGCTTGTTTGACAAAAGAATACTGCTGACCTGCGGACGCAAGGCAACCGTGTGCATCTGTGTCGCCACCGATGATGGGGCTTTGTGAAAGATTTTTTTGGCTACAAGCGGTTAGCATCAGGGTACTCAGCAACAGCGATACATAAATTTTCATGGTTTACCTTTACGGTTTTTATCAACAAAATTTGTCAATTAATCATTGGTGTGAAACAATAAAAACAGCTCAACGACATTTTTTTCAATCGCTTCTGCCATTTGCGACATCGTGCTTGGGTCATCCATTAGCTCTTTCATATCGGCTTCTTCTTCGTCAATACCGCTAAACAGCACCATCGGTAAGGTCAGCATTGCCACATCTTCTTCGGTATTGCTATCGGCAAACCAGTCGTCCGCTTCGTCATCGCTTGCGTACATCGCATCAACAAAGCCCACCGACCACTCGCCCACGTCCGATTGCTCAATGTCGCTGTAATCGGTATCTTCAATATCAAAAGGCAGTTCAATGGCTTTTTCATCTTGCAAAGTGGCTTGTAGCTCGTTTCGCCATTCGCTGATTGCTTGTAAAATGGCAGGATTGACTTGTTTTTCGTTGCCTTCAAACAATAGCGATTGCCAGTTTTTTAACGATTTTGCGACCACTGATGCGGTCAAAAAACCATGTGTCGCAAGGCTTGATAAGCCAAACTGGTTATCTTCACTGTCTAAAAAATCAATTAAATCATCAAAGTTCATGTATTATCCTTGTGGTGATGATGTGTATTTTATATCTTGATACACATTTAAAAATCGTCACATCATCTAAATCATCTAATCTGTCCAAATCGTCATCAAAACTGTCTTTTAATGAACGCTCCAAACGTTTTTCCGCCAAAAAATTGTCAATCAAAAGGCGTTTTTCTAGGCTGTTACCACGCCCACGAGCCGTTACATCATCATCGGCAAGGCGTGCATCTTCGTCATCATCAAAATTATCATCTTCAAAGCTATCATCAATATCGGTGTCAGCCATGTCAGCTCCTGTTATTATTTAAATGGGTGAAAAAAATGATAAAAATAAAACAGCCTTATAAAGGGTTTTAAAAAAATTGTCAAGTTTTATTTTAAGAATAAGACAATTTTGTAAATTTTTGCGATAAAAAAGGCTAAAATTCAAATAATTTTAGCCTTTTTTCATCAGTTTAATGTTAATTTATTTGGCATTTTTTCATAAACTGGGAATTTTGCACACACGGCTTTGACTTTTTCACGGACTTCGCCAATTACTTTTTCATCGCCACGGCTGTCCAAAATATCACAAATCCAACTTGCCAACTCTTTAACTTGCTCTTCTTTAAAGCCACGAGTTGTTACCGCTGGTGTACCGATACGCACGCCTGACGTTACAAACGGTGATTTTGGGTCGTTTGGCACGGCATTTTTGTTCACGGTGATGTAGGCATCACCTAACCATTTGTCTGCTTCTTTGCCTGTGATTTCTTGTTTAATCAAGCTGATTAACATCAAGTGGTTTTCTGTACCGCCTGACACGATATCATAGCCACGATTGATGATGACTTCTGCCATCGCTTTGGCGTTTTTGACGACTTGTTGTTGATAGGCTTTGTAGTCATCGCTTAGGGCTTCTTTAAAACAAATCGCTTTGGCGGCGATGGCGTGCATTAAAGGACCGCCTTGATTACCAGGGAAAACCGCTGAGTTTAATTTTTTCTCAATTTCTGGATTGGCTTTTGCCAAAATCAAACCTGAACGTGGACCACGCAAAGTTTTGTGTGTGGTGGTGGTGGTTACGTCTGCGATTTGCACTGGGCTTGGGTACACGCCTGCAGCGACAAGACCTGCCACGTGTGCCATATCTACAAACAAGTACGCACCCACGCTGTCGGCGATTTCACGGAATTTTTGCCAATCAACCACTTGGCTATAGGCTGAAAAACCTGCGATAATCATTTTTGGTTTGTGTTCTTTGGCAAGGCGTTCTACTTCGTCATAGTCAATCAAGCCTGTTTCTTTGTTCAAGCCATATTGTACAGCGTTGTAGTTACGACCTGAAAAGTTCACAGACGCACCATGTGTCAAGTGTCCTCCATCGGCAAGGCTCATGCCAAGTACGGTGTCGTTAGGCTCAAGCAATGCCAAAAATACCGCACTGTTGGCTTGGCTACCTGCGTGGGGCTGTACGTTGACATAGTCTGCACCGAATAATTCTTTGGCACGGTCAATCGCCAATTGTTCCACCACGTCCACATATTCACAGCCACCGTAATAGCGTTTACCAGGATAGCCTTCAGCATATTTGTTGGTTAAGTCCGAGCCTTGTGCTTCCATGACCGCTTGTGAGCAGTAGTTTTCTGAAGCGATTAGCTCAATGTGTGATTCTTGACGAGCGGTTTCGCCGTCCATCGCTTTGGCTAATTCTGGGTCAAATTCGTGGATTGATATATTTTTAAACATAAAAATTTTCCTTGATAGGGCTAAAAATTTGGATAAAAAATAATGTGCTTAGTGTAACATGAATGTATGTGAAAAATGTAGCGAAAATTCCAAAATTTTTATCCAAAACAAAAAAACTGGGCGATAACCCAGTTTTTTAAACAGCAAGAAAAATCAAGACAACATTAGTCCGCCATTGGCACACCAATACGGCGAGCGACTTCTTCATAGCCTTCAATCACATCGCCAAGACTTTGACGAAAACGGTCTTTGTCCAGTTTTTTCTTGGTTTCTTTGTCCCACACACGGCAACCATCTGGCGAAAATTCATCACCCAATACGATACGGTCTTTGAACACACCAAATTCCAATTTAAAATCAACCAACATCAAACCGCCTTCATCAAACATTTTTGACAACACGTCATTGACTTGATAGGTTAATTTTTTCATTTCATCAAGCTGTGCTTGCGTTGCCCAGCCCAATGAAATCGCCAAAGACTCATTACCAATGGGTCGCCCAAACCGTCATCTTTAAAAAACAGCTCAAACGTTGGTGGATTGAGGGCTTGCCCTTCGGTCAAACCCAAACGGCGAACGATACTGCCTGCCGCATAGTTACGTACCACACATTCCACAGGAATCATTTTTAAACGTTTCACCAACACATCTTCTTCGGTCAGTTGTTGTTCAAAATGCGTTTCAATGCCTGCTTCGCTTAATTTTTGCATGATAAACGCATTAAAACGGTTGTTCACCTTGCCTTTGCGGTCAAGCTGTTCAATACGCTCACCGTTAAATGCTGACGTGTCATCACGAAAGTGCATAATAAGGTAATCAGGATTTTCTGTTTCGTACACAGATTTGGCTTTGCCTTTGTAGAGCAGTTCTTTTTTTTGCATCAGGAATTTTCCTTACAGTTGTTTTTTAACAGTTATTTTTAAAATCATGAAAAATTTTGCAAAAATTATTGCTTGGTTGCAATCGGTTTTGGCAGTTCAAAACGTTTGCCTTTTTCATTTTCTAAAGTCAAAGTATTTTGTCCAACTTGGGGTACTTGATACAGTGGTACAAAGGCTCTGGCTTGGGAATCTACAGGTAATTGCACAGGCGGTAAGGCGGTCGCTTGCTGATAATCCAGCGAATTGTCGCCAACGTTATTGCGAAAGGTTGAACACCCTGTCAACCACGATACCGCAAGGACTGGGGTAATTAACATGACGATTTTTTTTGAAATTTTCATAATTTATCACTTAAGGTTATATGATAGGGTAAAATTTATAACAAATTTGCTTTTGCCAATGCGTCATCAATCGTTGGTTGATACTGGCTTGCGAGCCAAGTCAAAGGCAGGCGAATACCTTGCTCAATACGTCCCATTTTGTGCAACGCATATTTGACAGGAATTGGGCTTGGTTCAATAAATAAATCTTGGTGCAAATGTGCAATGCCTTGATTTAGGGCAACCGCTTGTTCAAATTCGCCTTTTAATGCATGGTTAAAAATTTGGCTCATCGCTTTTGGGGCGACATTTGCCGTAACCGAAATATTGCCTTTTGCTCCATATTTCATCAGCTCAATCGCTGTGGCATCATCACCTGATAGCACGCTCATACGACCGTTTAACGCTTCAATCAATCTTGCCCCACGAGCGACATCACCTGTCGCATCTTTGATAGCGATGATGTTGTCAATATCCGCCAAACGCTCAACGGTTGCTTGTTGAATATCTACTACCGTTCGCCCCGGAACATTATACAAAACTTGAGCAATATCCACCGCTTCGGCAATCGCTTTATAATGTTGGTATAAGCCTTCTTGGGTTGGTTTGTTATAATAAGGTGCGACCAGTAGCACCGCATCTGCCCCAGCTTTTTTGGCATATTCGGTCAGCTCAATGGCTTCTACCGTACTATTCGCCCCAGTCCCTGCAATCACAGGAATACGACCATTGACTTGTTTTACCGAAAACGCCATTACATCGGCGTGTTCTTGCATGGACAAAGTTGCCGATTCGCCTGTCGTGCCGACTGTAACTAAGACATCTGTGCCTTGTTCAATCTGCCAATCAATCAAATTTGCCAACGATTGCCAATCCACTTCGCCATCGCTGTGCATTGGCGTTACCAATGCGGTCATTGAACCTTGAAGTTTTTGTTGGATTTCTTGCATGGTTGTCATAACAACACCTTTTTTGTTAAAAATTTTGTTGGGTTAGTTTATCACAAAATTTGGGTTACAATCACTATGCCAAATTATTTTCTACATGATTTTTTACAAAATTACCAATTTTTGTTTTTTTTAATTTTAATAGTTCCAAATTCCACGGAAAAATACGGAAATTTAAGTTCAAGGATTAGCCTTTAAAGGGTTAATCATCTTAGGCGTACTACACACCACTATTGGGTCGTAATCAAACTTCCCAATTACTTTTCTTAAAATATTGTAAGCACCATTGACATCAGCATTGATAAGTGTGTTATTGCTTGATTCAAAAAGCCCACGTTTGATGCGTTTGCCTTGATAACTTGTGTGTTTTTGCAAGATTGGTACAAATGGTACAGTATAAAGCTAAATTACAAGGCATTGATGTGATTGTTACTGAAGAAAGTTATACAAGTAAATGTAGCTTTTTGGATAATGAACCATTACAAAAACACACAAGTTATCAAGGCAAACGCATCAAACGTGGGCTTTTTGAATCAAGCA
>CAKMOY010000212.1 GCA_927911235.1 uncultured Moraxella sp. | reverse complement strand
AAGCTAATTTTTTAAATTAACAAAATTTTGTAAAAAAGGAGCTGAACTAGATTTAGTAGTTAAATTTCATCACCATTTTCTCAATATTTTGAGTTGATTAGATGGTGCCCTATAAAAAAATATCCCCACATCGGGCGGTGTGGGATATTTTTTTATGTGTTAAGAAAAGGCGTTTTAGTATATAATATGCCAAATTTTTCGTTTATCCACCAAAAATATTTGTGTACATAATTGTGTACATAATTTTAAAAAGGCAAGTAATGATAACCAATTTAACTAATGAAATCAACAAACGCCGAACTTTCGCCATCATCAGCCACCCTGACGCAGGTAAAACCACCATGACCGAAAAACTGCTACTTTGGGGGCAAGTTATCCAAAAAGCAGGCGAAGTCAAATCTCGCAAAACCGACAAACACGCAACATCCGACTGGATGAGCATGGAGCAAGAGCGTGGGATTTCTATCACCACGTCTGTCATGCAGTTTCCTTATAATGACAACATGGTAAACCTACTTGACACGCCCGGCCATGCCGACTTTTCAGAAGACACTTATCGCACGCTGACGGCTGTGGACAGTGCTTTGATGGTGATTGACGGAGCAAAAGGCGTGGAAGAACGGACGATTAAGCTCATGGAAGTGTGTCGTATGCGTGATACGCCCATCATTTCGTTTGTCAATAAACTTGACCGTGAAATCCAAGACCCACTTGCCTTGCTTGATGAAATTGAAAGCGTGCTAAAAATCAAATGCGTGCCGTTTGCATGGCCGATTGGCATGGGGCAGGATTTTGTTGGTGTGTACAATTTGGCGGATAACAAAACTTATTTTTACCAAAAAGGACACGGCACGGAGATTATAGAAATTGAAAGCCGAGACGGTTACGATTATCCAGACGTACGTGCTAAGATTGGTGAGATTGCCTTTAAACAGTTTGAAGAAAGTCTTGAGCTTGTGCAAATGGCTCACGAAGAGTGGGACGAGAGCGAGTTTTTAGCAGGCAAACAAACGCCAGTATTATTTGGCACAGCTTTGGGCAATTTTGGCGTAAATATGGTGCTAGATGTTTTGACAAAACACGCCCCAGCCCCAAAAGACCATGAAGCGGTAGAACGCACCGTCAAGGCGGATGAGTCTGCGTTTACAGGCTTTGTCTTTAAAATTCAAGCCAACATGGACCCAAAACACCGAGACCGCATTGCCTTTATGCGTGTGTGTTCTGGCAAATATGAGCGTGGCATGAAAATGAACCACGTGCGTATCGGCAAAGAAGTGCGTGTGTCGGACGCTTTGATGTTTTTGGCGGGCGACCGTGAGGCGTTGGAAGAGGCGTATGCTGGCGATATTATCGGCTTGCACAATCACGGCACGATTCAAATTGGCGACAGCTTTACCGCGGGCGAGAAACTAAATTTTACAGGCATTCCGCACTTTGCCCCAGAGCTGTTCCGCCGTGTGGTGCTAAAAGACCCGCTAAAATCCAAGCAATTGCAAAAAGGCTTGCAACAATTGTCCGAAGAAGGAGCGACGCAAGTGTTTATGCCACAGATTAACAATGATTTGATTTTGGGAGCGGTGGGCGTGCTACAGTTTGAAGTGGTGGCACATCGTCTGCTTGAAGAGTATAAAGTGCAATGCACCTTTGAACCTGTGAGCATTGCCACCGTGCGTTGGGTGCATTGTGATGACAAAGTGGCGTTTGAAAAATTTAAGAAAAAAGCCCATGACCAACTGTCGGTAGATGGCGGTGGTTATTTGACTTACCTTGCCCCAAGCCGTGTGAATTTGCAACTCATGCAAGAGCGGTATCCTGAAATTACTTTTAGTGCGACAAGGGAGCATTGATTTTTGTTAGTATTTTAACTATTTTATCATAGGACTTAGGTCATGGCAGGCATTATTCAGTCTTTATTAGATACCGATTTGTACAAATTTACCATGTTACAAGTCATGCTTCATCAGTTTCCACAGACCCATAGTGTGTATTTGTTTCGTTGTCGTAACCTTGATGACACAGCGTATCCGTTGGCAGAATTGTTAGATGAGTTAAACCGACAGCTAGACGCCTTGTGTGAGTTGCGTTTTCAAGACGATGAGTTACAGTATTTACGCAGTTTACGCTTTATCAAAAGTGATTTTGTGGATTATTTGGAATTGTTTCAACTCAAACGCCGTTTTATCACCGCAAGTATTGATACAGAAGGTCGGCTAGATATTCGCATTGAAGGACCGATGATTCAGGCGATGATGTTTGAGATTTTTGTGCTGGCGATTGTCAATGAGTTATATTTTAGCCGTTTAGACCAAAATCAAGCCCTTAAAGAAGGCAAACAACGCCTTGAACAAAAACTAACCTTGCTACAAAGTTATCGTGAGCAGATGGCAAATGAGGACGTGCCATTTTTGGTGTCCGACTTTGGTACACGTCGGCGTTATAGTCTTGTGTGGCAACAACATGTCATTGAGCGATTGATGAGCGTTCCAGAGATTTTTCGGGGGACAAGTAACGTCTATTTTGCCAAAAAATTTGGTATCACGCCGATTGGCACGATGGCACATGAGTTTTTGCAAGCATTTCAAGCGTTGGACGTGCGATTGCGAAATTTTCAAAAAGCAGGGCTTGAAGCGTGGGTGCAAGAGTATCGTGGTGATTTGGGCATTGCCTTGACTGATGTGGTGGGCATGGATGCGTTTTTACAAGATTTTGATTTGTATTTTGCCAAATTGTTTGACGGATTGCGTCATGACAGTGGTGACCCTTATGCGTGGGGTGATAAGGCGTTTTCGCATTATAAAAAACTAAAAATCAACCCAAAAACCAAAATGTTAAACTTCTCTGATGGCTTAACCTTAGAAAAAGCATGGGATTTGTACCAATATTTTAAAGACCGCTTTCAGTTGGGCTTTGGTATCGGCACACATTTGACTAACGACATGGGGCAAACGCCGCTGAATATCGTGTTAAAACTGGTGGAGTGTAACGGGCAATCAGTCGCCAAAATCTCTGACAGTCCCGGTAAAACCATGACCGACAATGACACGTTTTTAGCGTATTTACGGCAAGTATTTGATATTGAATCTATCAACTAATCTAATATTTTTAGCATTTTAAAAAATTAACTGATAAGGATAAGCATATGGATTTACAAGCATATAGCGATTATTTGGTGGATTGGCTCAACGAGCAACGCACTAAGTTATATAAAATGCAAGGCTTTGTGGTCGGTATTAGCGGTGGTGTGGATTCGGCGGTGGTGGCACATTTGCTTGCCAAAACCAATGCACCGACACACGGCTTGATTTTGCCGAGTGCTACCACGTCACAAGCGGATATTGATGATGCGATTGCGGTGGCAAATAGTGCAGGATTAAGCTATACGATAGCCCCGATTGCCCCTGTTTATCAAGCTTTTATGGACAATATGACGGCGTTGTTTAATGCTGATGCCGAGCGTCAAAACGTCATCGCAGGCAATGTGCAAGCACGATTACGCATGATATCGCTATATGCCTACGCCCAAAGTCATAACGCCGTTGTGGTCGGTACGGACAACGCCGCCGAATGGCTGATGGGGTATTTTACCAAGTTTGGTGATGGTGGCGTGGATGTCGTGCCATTGGCAAATTTGAGCAAACAGCAAGTATTTGACATGGCAAAACTGCTGGGCGTGCCACAATCGGTACTTGACAAAGCCCCAAGTGCAGGACTGTGGACAGGGCAGACCGATGAAGACGAAATGGGTGTGACGTATCAACAGATTGATGCATATTTGCGTGGAGAAACCGTTGATGACAACGCCATGGAACGTATCAACTACTGGCACAACCGCTCCCACCACAAGCGTATGCTACCGCCACAGCCAAAACCACTCTAAACACAAAGCGGTCATTGTTACTTTAAAAGTGAATAACTATCCCCATTTAACCTTTTAAATTGTTGATAAATGATATAAAAAAATGACCGCCGAAAACTTAACAAGCCCAACCCCAGCCCTAAAAATCACCAATTTATCAAAGACTTACCCCAACGGCTTTACCGCCATAAAAGGCATTGATTTGACCGTGCCGCAAGGCGGGTTTTTTGCCTTGCTTGGGGCAAATGGGGCAGGTAAGTCCACCACCATTGGCATTATTAGTTCATTATTTCAGCCGACTTCTGGGACGGTTGAAATTTTTGGCATTGATTTGTTAAAAAATCCCAATGATGCCAAGCGGTTCTTGGGCGTTGTGCCACAAGAGTTTAATTTTAATCAGTTTGAAAAATGCCTTGATATTTTACTGTTGCAAGCAGGTTATTTTGGCATTAACAAAAAAGACGCTCTGCCACGAGCCGAAAAGCTGTTGAAGGCGTTGGGGCTTTGGGATAAAAAAGACACCAAAAGCCGTTCGCTCTCTGGCGGTATGAAAAGACGCTTGATGATTGCTCGTGCCTTAATGCACCGCCCAAAACTTCTGATTTTGGACGAGCCGACCGCTGGCGTGGACATTGAGCTACGCCGTTCGATGTGGGAATTTATGCGACACATTAATGAAGATGAAGGCACGACCATCATTTTGACCACGCATTATTTGGAAGAAGCCGAACAGCTTTGCAAAAACATTGCCATTCTTGACCACGGCGAAATTCGCATTAATACCGATATGAAAAGCCTGCTTGCCAGCCTTGATGTGGAGAGTTTTGTGTTTGATTTGGTGAACGCACAGCACGCTCCCATTGTGCTTGATGGCATTCATAGTCGGCAAATTGACCCAAGCACGCTTGAAGTTACACTAAAAAAAGGCGAGAATTTAAATGATGTGTTTACCAAATTATCCTCCCAAAACATAGAAGTGGCAAGTATGCGAAACAAAGCCAATCGCCTTGAAGAATTATTCTTAGGTATTGTTGAAAATAATTTAACTGAGAAACTGTCTAATGAATAAATTGAGTTTGAAAAATCGTCAAAATCGGTGGAATGAAGAATATTATTACGATGACGTTAAAATTGATGATTTATTTATCGAGCAATGGGTATGGCGAAGTATTAAAAATTAAATTCCCATCTGACCCAACCAAACCACTAAAAGAAGATTGGGAATTAATTGTTGATAGTTGGTACGACTAAAAAATATTGAGTAAAAATATGAACTTTAAACAACAATGGGTCGCCTTTTTAACCTTATCTGGCAAAGAAATTAAGCGAATACTGCGGATTTGGCCTCAAACCCTACTGCCACCTGCCATTACAATGAGCCTGTATTTTATTATTTTTTGGCAAAATGATTGGCAGTCGCGTCGGTGAGATGGGCGGTGTGTCCTATATGCAGTTTATCGTGCCGGGCTTGATTATGATGGCGGTGATTACCAACAGTTATTCTAATGTGGTGAGCAGTTTTTTTAGTACCAAGTTTCACGGCAGTATTGAAGAAATGCTGATTTCGCCAATGTCAAAACACGCCATTTTACTCGGTTATATCGCAGGGGGCTTGTTTCGTGGGCTTGCCATTGGGGCGATTGTTACGGTGCTTGCGTTATTTTTTACCAAACTTACGCTCACCCACGCCTTTGTAACGCTGTTTACGGTGCTGATGACATCGGCTCTGTTTTCGCTCGCTGGTATGATAAATGCGGTGTTTGCTCGCTCGTTTGATGACATTTCTATCATTCCAAGTTTTGTGCTAACGCCCTTGACTTATTTGGGTGGGGTGTTTTATTCGCTTGAGAATTTATCGCCATTTTGGCAAAATGTGTCGCTCATTAACCCCATTGTTTATATGGTCAATGCCTTTCGTTATGGGGTGCTTGGCTATTCTGATGTGAATGTGTGGGGGTCGCTCATTGCAATTGGGCTGTTTACGGCAGTTTTTTATGCGGTGGCGTATGGTTTGCTAAAAGATGGTAAAAGGGTGCGATTATAAAATCTTATGGTTTTTAGCGATTTTTTTTCATTCATTCATGTAATCTTGGTGGGTATATTGACAAATATTACCTGACTTGTCTTTCCAAGTTGCACAAATGGTTTCATAGTTATAATCAAACTCATGTTTTTGTAAAATTTGATAAGAAAAACAAAATAATAAACGCCCAAAAAACCAAATGCACAACGCCCACCAACCATTTACAACGCCAAAAAAGCTAGCAATAAGCCATGCAACTGCTAACAAGCTGAAAATATCAGCAAAGCCACGCAAATTTGATGCGACTTTTGAACATTTTTCCAGTCCAATGCGTTCGGTTTCATTGTCCCACATGGCGTTGAAAATCATGATATTGCTCTAAAATTTAAAATAAATGGCTGTTGAAATGATGGATAAACAAATAAGATAACACAACAAAAATGCAATAACAACTTAAAAATTAACAAAGTTATGTCAAATATTTTTCAAGCCTATCTTATGCTAGGTGTTGCCATCATTTGCGAAATTATCGGCTCGGCATTTATGGGCAAATCGGACGGTTTTAGCAAACTTTTACCGACTTTTGTAACGCTTGTATTTTATGCGGTGGCGTTTTTTTTTGCTTGCCAATGTGATAAAAACCATTCCGCTTGGCATTGCCTACGCCATTTGGTCTGGGGTTGGCATTGTGCTGACCGCCATTGTTGGCTATTTTTTGTTTGGCAATCGTCTTGATTTGCCTGCGGTTGTCGGTATGGCACTGATTATTTTGGGTGTACTGATTATCAATGTTTTTTCCAAAAGTGCAGGGCATTAACGCCAAAAATACCCCATAACGAAAAAAGGGCGAAACAATCGCCCTTTTTTGTGGATATTAGCAATGTTAGTTTTGCCAATTTATTTGGTTTTTACATCTGCATCTAGCATGATTTTGCTCGCTTCAATGATAAATGCTTCATTTTCTGGCAATTTTGGGCGTTCGCTTTCTTTCATTTTGCTACGGCTTTCAATTTGCGAATCTAGTGAAGCTTGGTACGCTGTCCAGTCGCTATAAGGTTTTTCACCTGTGGCAGTACGGCGAGCGTTTTCGGCTTTGAGCGTTTTGTTTTCCACATTAATTAATTGTTTGCGCCTGTCGTCAATGTTCAGTTTAAACGGTTTTTTGTCGTCTTCTTCTTTGCGAATACTGTTTAAAGCGGTCAAATAATTAAACTGCGGGTTGCTAGCTTGGCGTTGTTTTGATAGTTCGGTTAGGGTTTTTAGCGTACTTTGGCTATAACTGCCCGCAGGTTTGTAAGCGGCAGCACGAATGGTATCCCATTGTAATGGGTTTTTCATATTACGCTCGCCGTATTCCATGCCGTCATAGATATTCACCAGATTAATATCTGGCTCAACGCCTTTATTTTGGGTGCTACCGCCTGTGATACGATAAAATTTACGCTGTGTCAAAGTGGCAGACCCCAATGCCAAATTATCCAGTTGAATCTGTGCTGAACCCTTGCCAGTTGTGGTACTACCAATGACCAAACCACGCCCATAATCTTGAATCGCCGCCGCAAAAATCTCACTGGCAGAAGCTGAACCAAGATTAATCAGCACGCTCATCGGCTTATCGTACAATTGTTCGCCATTGTCTTCGTCTTCATAGACTTGGATATTGCCACGATTGTCCCGAATTTGTACCAGCGGACCTGATTTGACAAACAAGCCAATCATTTTGGCAACTTCATCTAACGAACCACCCGGATTATCACGCAAATCTACCACCATGCCGTCAATGTTTTGGGCTTTTAAGGCTTTGATGGCGTTTTCGGTGTCAATGCTGACACTGCGGTAGTCTTCACCTGCACGGCGGGCTTTGTAATTGAGATAAAAACTTGGAATCTCAAGCACGCCGATTTTTTTATCCACGCCGTTTTTGTCTTTGACGTTGATAATACGGTGGGTTACGCCTGATTCTTCTTGTTTGATGATATCACGCACAAGGCTGACATTACGAGCCGAGCTGTCTGGCGAATTAGGTGATTTGACACGAATGGTAACGCTTGAGCCTTTTTTACCACGAATCAAATTAACGATTTCACGAGTAGAGTAGCCGACCGTGTCTATCATGTTCGTGCCTTCGCTTGCCACACCGATGATTAAGTCGTTGGGCTTAATCTGTCCAGAACGTGCCGCAGGACCGCCATCTACAAGGCTTATAATCCGTGTATAATCGGGGTTTTTGCGGTCAGGCTGAATAGACACACCGATACCGACCAACTCAAGGCTAGACTGAATCTGCATTTCGGTGGCTTGGATTGGGGCAAAATAGTTGCTATGTGGGTCGTAACTTGCCATTGCTGAATTTAGAATATTTTCTAATACTTGGTCACTGTTAATGCGTTCAAGCTGACCTTGTTGGCGTTTTAGACGATTTGCCAATACTTCTTTTGGCGTGCGTTTTTCATCTTTAACAAGCCCTTGAGCATCATATTTGTCGGCATTGTCTTGCAAAAATTTGTCTTTAACCTTGTCTTCTTCTTGGTTAAGGGTTAGATTAATCAGTTGTGCGGTCAAATATTTTTCCCAAAAATCACGCTGTTCTTTTTGGGTTTTAAAACGTGACAATTTTTCACGGTCTAAAGTCACGCTGTCGTTACGTTTGAGATTAACATCGGTTTTTAAAAATTTGTCGGCAAAGGCGTAATATTCGTTAGAACGTTGGGTAAAACGTTTGTAAATATCAAAACCTGCCTGCAAATCACCACGTTTAAGCTGGTCAGCAAAATTATCGGCATATTTTTTGGTAAATTCGTCAATATCCGACTGCAAAAAAAGGTTGTGATTCGGGTCTAAATTATCAAAATAATTCGCCAAAATCTGTTTGCCTGTTTCTTTGTCAAGCGGTTTGTCCAAATAATGACTGCGGTCAAGCAAGGCGGATACTTGGCGTGCGACTTGACGTTGTTCGCTGTTGATGTCGCCAACTTCTGATGCGGCGATGGCGGTGTGGTAGCTTTGCCCCAAAATCGTGCCACCAATGACGATGGCTAAAAGACTTGCGGTTAATTGTTTGTATTTCATAATTGTCCTTTTACAAGCGATTTTTAAAAATAGGTTAATATTAACATTTTATGACACAATAAACTAGGTAACTTGTGTAAAAAAAACTTGCAAGATTTTAATTTGAATAATTTAACCCAAGATGTTGCAAACAATTGGTTATAATGTTTCAAAAAAATTAAATAAAAAACACTCACTAATCAACAATTTTTTGCCTTGCCACTCATACAAACTGGTGCGTTGCCAACCGTCTGCCGTTTGAGCATACCAACGCTGTTTTAACACCGCTTTTTTTCGCCCAAAAATCACATAACCAATCGGACGACCGCCCAAATTGGCAAGCTGTCTTGCCTGTCCTGTCAAATCCTTTAACACAAACACGCTACGAGCCGACACCCACGCCTTGCCATCACGCCCAAATAACAAGCTGGTGCGTACCCATGCCGATTGTGAACGAGATTTTGGCAATCCTAACTGTTTTTTTTTCGGCTAAAGTTAAACTTGTTCGCCCCTCAAACGTTGGTTTGACAATCAGTTTTTGCCCTGCCAATTTTTCAAGTTTTTGGGTCAGCGAGCCTGTGGCGGTAAGCCATGCCATGATGTTTTGTTGGCTGGTTTTTGGTTGTTTAGCAAGGGTTTGGACAAAGGATTTTTGACAACAATTGTTTTGACAAAAAACATTTTGGGAAAAATGAGGCGGATTTGGCATATCAATTTTTTGAAAATTACGTTAAAATGACGTGAAAATTTGATTTTATCACACAAGCCAACAAAACTCACGCACCAATGCCGACCACTTTAATTTTATTTAACAAGCCTTTTGGCGTGTTAAGCCAATTTCGCCAAGATGACAACAACGATTTTGCCACGTTAAGCGATTTTTTTAACACGCCACAAGACAAAAATTTGCGTGTCGCAGGACGATTGGACGCAACGTCCGAAGGCTTGTTATTACTCACCGACAACGGCAAATTAAACCAAATTTTGACAACGCCATCTCGCCCAAACAATCGCTTAAAACAAGGCAAAACCTACTGGGTGCAACTAGACGGCACGGCAAGCGATGAGCAAATCCACGCCCTTGCCACAGGTGTGGTGTTAAAAGATGGCAAAACTTTGCCCGCCATTGTCAAACGCCTTGATGAGACAGACGTGGCAAGCCTTTGGCAAGCCCCTGACAGCATTGCCAAACGCAAAATCACCAGTTGGCTTAGCATCACCATTTTTGAAGGCAAAAATCGCCAAGTCCGCCGTATGACGGCTCATGTGGGTTTGCCGTGTTTACGGCTGATTCGGGTGGCTCATGGCGATTTTTCGGTAAAAAATTTGGGCGTGGGCGAGTGTGTGCGTTTGATTTTAAATGATAAAGATTTACAAAAATTTGGTGTTTTGCCAAATCAACCAAAAAATGCCAAAAAACCGTCAAATTCTCACAAAAATTTGGCAAAACTCCTGAACAAACAGTCCAAACTATCTAAAAAAACCAGCACAAGGAAACAACCATGATTGCTCAATATTTAATCGTTGATAACGACCAACTTCAACAACTGCGTGATGTCAGCGATGATAAGCGATTTGACGTGTTAGAAAATTTGAGCCAAACCGCAGATGATAACAAAATCGTGGATTTGGGAAAACTGTGGGACGTGCTACATTTTGCTTTGACCGAGCAGTCGGCAACCACGCCTGTACCTGACAATGCGTTAAGCGAGTTTGTAGTCGGTGTGGAAACGTTTAGCGATGATGAAGATGCGGATTTTATCGCTTATAGTGAGTGGTCGGCGGTGGCAGAAATCGTTGATGCGTTGGGACAGGTCAATTTTCAAAAACGCCTTGATAAAATGCTGATGAAAAATTTGCGTTTACAAAAAATTTTTCCAATGGTATTTGGAATGATAAAAAACAAAATTTGGACAAAGAGTTGTTTACATCTTTTAAAGAGCTGCGTGAGCTGTACGAAAATGCGTTGGACAGCGGTTGCAATGTCGTGGTGAGTATTTGTTGATACCCATTTTTCACAGCTCAATTTTTAAAATCCATTCTTCACAAAACGTCACATACACCTTGACAATCGCAGATGGATAACGATGATGGGCGTAAATCAAAAATAATGATACGGTAGGCGTTGGCTCGTTGGGCAACAGTTGAATTAATTCGCCTGTTGCAAGATAATTTTTTACCAAATATTCTGGCAACAACGCCACACCCATGCCATTTAGCACATAATGCAAAATCGCTTGAATGTCATTGGTGGAAAATTTTGGCTCATAGCTGATTTTTTCCTTACCCATTTTCCAAGTAAAGTGCTTATCGTTTACATTCGCCCAATCAGCAATCGGTAATTGAAATAATTGTTTGATATTATTTGGTTTTTCAAAGTTTTCAAATGGCTTTTCAAATAACTGCGGACTTGCCACAAACAGCGTTTTTACCACGCCAACAGGTTTGCTAATCACCGTATCTGTATGCAATTCACCCATGCGTAAGGCAACGTCGCCGATGAACAAGTGAAGCAGTTGATTGTGAATTCTACGGCGGAAGATTTGATTTTATTCCGCACGCTACCTGCATATTACCGCACTTTGCCGACTGAAAACGGTAAGAAATTGGCGAAATTGGAAGAGCAAGGGGCGAGCCGTGAAGAGATGTTTGACGCGATGGACGGCTATCATTCTTTATGGCAGGGTATGCGTTTGGGCAATGGCGATAAAGGCGTGGTTTCAGTGGGGACTGAGGTTAGTATGATTAAAGCGGTTCGCCCTGCGAGTGAGATTGTGGCGGATTTGATGCAGGATTTTATTTGATTGGGAAATGTTTTGAAAATAGAAAATAAAATGACCTACCAACTCCCAAAATTTTGGTAATACCCAAATCATTCTAACAAGTGAATGGTTCTGCGAATATTGGCATTACAACCAATTGCTTAATTTTTTTCTCAAAATAAAACCGCTATCCAAAGTAGCGGTTTTTTTGTTTTAACACATTAATCCACATTTGCCACATCAAGGTTTTTATCAATCTGCCAAACTAACAAACAGCCCAAACTCATCAAAATAAACATGGTTAAGCCCAATTTTGCCACCGCATTGACAGGAAATAAATTTAACATCAATCCGCCAAAAATCCCCACGATAAAATTTAGCGAACCTTGCAACGCACTTGCCATACCTGCACGGTGTTTTTGAAATGTTAAAGCAATCGCTCCTGCGTTCGGCTGTGTCAAGCCAAGCCCTGCGATACAAAAGAAAATACTTGCTAATACCAACGGCAACCACGCATTTGTGCCAAACATCAAGCCAAGCGTTAATAAACAGCCTGATGAAATCACTTGTAACAATGCCCCAAAACGCAATAACATGACTAGGCGAAAATGATTTACCAAAAACTGATTGACCTGTGTCAAGCCAATAAAACCCGCAGCATTCATACCAAAAATCCAGCTAAAATGCTGTGCGGTTACGCCATAGCCTTCCATGATGAGTTCTGGAGCGGCACTAATATAGACGAACATTGAACCCATTAGCAAGCCTGCTCCAATCGCTGGGTAGTTAAAGCGTTTGTCTTTAAGCAGTTCGCCATATTGTGTGAGTAGTTGTGAGATTGGGAAGTGGTTGCGGTTTTTTTCGTCTAAGGTTTCGTGTAAGAATAATTTGGTGATGACAATATTTAACACGCCAAACCCTGCTAAAAACCAAAATATTGTTCTCCAATCGGATATTTTTAAGAGTAATGCACCCAATGACGGGGCTAAAATTGGGGCAATCCCCATCACTAAAGTCATCAATGAAAAGGCTTTTGCCATTTCTTTTGGGTGTAAGGTATCTCGTATCATGGCTCGAGTTACCACTGAACCTACGCACGCACCGAGTGCTTGTACGGTGCGAGCGACAAATAGCATATATTCGTTGCTCGTGGTTGCACAGACGACAGAGGCGATAACATACACCGCCATGCCGATGTATAGTGGCATGATACGTCCGATACGGTCGGATAAGGGTCCGTAAAACAATTGTCCAATAACCAAGCCAACGAAATAAGCAGGAACGGAATTGGCGATAAAGGCGGTGGTTACGCCAAAGTCTTTTGCCATGCTCGGCAATGCAGGCAGATAGGTGTCAATGGTTAAAGGCCCAACTGCTACGATTAATCCTAACAGCATAATCCAAACGGTGGGATATGGTTTTTTTGTGGTGTCTTGATTGCGTGATAAATTTGTCATAAAAGCTCTTTGTTATAATATTGAATTTTAATAAATTTTAAATAATCGGTTATTATAACAAATTTTCGCTTGATGATTTTTGAAATTTACAAAAGCCGTCTTTTTCGCCTAAACTCGCCTGATGTTTTACCACATAATCTTTTAAATCTTGGAAAAATTTTGTTGTAATTTGTCTGGGCTAACGATTTCCACATACGGCAACCAATATTTTACCTGTGGCAAAATTTCACGCTCATGCACATTTTTGCACAAAACAAATAATGTGCTGTCTGGCATTTCTTGGATAATTTCTTGATTTGGCAAAATATTTCTGCGTAAAAAATACACAGCAACATTCGGTGCGATTTTTAGCATAACTTCATCAATCGTCCCAATAAAATAAATTCTATCCGAATTATCAATGCGTTCGGCTATCACAGCGTCAGGCTTAAACTCGGTTTTTTTAATTTGTAAAAACGAGAAATCAACGATAAGAAATTCCCAACAATTGCCCCATTTTTACCACAGTGCCATTTTCTAATCCACCTTGCCAAGCCGTTCCTGCTTCTTTTGGCAACACCACAATCGCTGTTGAACCCAAATAAAAACGCCCCAACTCATCGCCTTTTTTCAACGGCATATTGTGTGTTTGACGTTGGATAACATCGCTACGTTGTAGTTTGCCTGTCGCCACCGTTTCAATGCCAGCGACAATCATCGCACCGACTAGCACCACGCACGCCTTGCCAAATACGGTATCAAACACGCACACACAACGTTCATTGCGAGCGAACAAATCAGGCACGTTTTCCGCTGTTTCGTTGTTCACCGAGAACAGTTTCCCTGGCACATAAATCGTTTCCACAAGCGTGCCATCAAACGGCATATGCACACGGTGATAGTTGGTCGGTGCAAGGTAAATTGTGGCAAAACTGCCGTCCAACATGGTTTTGCCAAGCTCATGGTCGGCGAGCAGTTGCCCCACTTCGTACGATTTACCTTTGGCTTGCAAAATCTGATTTTGCTTAATCTGTCCGATTTGCGACACTTTGCCGTCCGCAGGGCAAATAATGCCACTTTCTTTATCAGAAATTTGGCGAACACCGTCTTTTAACTCACGAGTAAAAAAGTCGTTAAAACTTTTGTAATCATTCCAGTTATCTCGTTGATATTCATCAAGTTTTATACCATAAACGGTAGAAAAACCATGAATAAAAAAAACGTTTAACAATCGGATTTTCGCTACTTGCCAATTTGCCTGCAAATTCGCTTAACGCTTGTTGTGGCACGATATTTTGTAAGGTGGTGAATAAACTCATAAAATTCTCATATTCGGTTAAAATCTTGGGTTGGTTTTTGTCAAAAAATACCCTATTATACCTTAAAATTTATTTGATGTTTGTTTATTTGTTAAATTCAATTAATTTGATTGTAGGGGCGTATTGTATCCGCCCAAAAATTTGATATTTTTGTAAAAGGACAAAAATGAAAGCAGTTATCCAACGTGTAAAATTTGCAAAAGTTGAAGTAAATCAACAAGTTGTTGGAAAGATTTCTCACGGCATTTTGGTTTATTTGGGCTTGGGGCATGATGACGATTTGACAGTCGGTCAAAAAATGATAGACAAAATTTTAACCTATCGTATTTTTGAAGATGAAAACGGCAAAATGGGAAAAAATGTCGCTGATGTTGGTGGTGGGGTTTTGCTCGTATCGCAATTTACCTTGCTTGCCAATACGCAAAACGGTCGCCGTCCAGATTTTAAACCTGCCATGTCGCCTGATATTGCCAAAGATTTGTTTGCAAAAATCGTTGATTACGCCAAAACGCAACACAACAACGTTGCCACAGGCGAATTTGGGGCGGATATGCAAGTATCAAGCTGTAATGATGGACCGATTAATTTTATTTTTAAATTGTAATTTTTTTTTAAAAGTGTAATTAATTTCAATAAACATCAAACCGCACCACATCATTCGTCAAACTGTCAATTGGCGTTAAATTTGCCAAAAATGGAGCGGATTTTGGGCGTTTGACAATCACCCTGCCATTTGTTTTTAAACCATTTTTTGCCGAATTTAATAAATCCATTTCATCATCAAAGCTGGGCGGATTTTCTATAAAATGCAGTATTTGCATGGTTTTGCCAACGGCAGATTTGTAGCTGTCTTGGGGAAACATGGGATCAAGATAAATCACGTCCGCTTTTGGCAAAGTTGGCAAAATATCCACGCTTTTGCCAAAATTTAGCGAAATTCTGCCGAGTAATTTTTGCCAATTTGGGTTATTTAATTGCTTTTGATATTCACATTGTAACAACAAAAACATCAAGGGATTTTGCTCAATCATGGCAACACTTGCCCCTGTGCTTGCCAAAATTAGGCTGTCATGCCCAAAACCTGCTGTACAATCAATGACTTGCATATCATTTTGCAATTTGGCAATTTTTAGCAAATTTTCAGTTTTTTTACCTGCTTTGACAATGCGATTGGTCAGGCTTTGCCAATTGGGATTGACCTTCATGCCGTCTGCAATTAAAAAAAGCTCGTCATTGTCAATAAGTAAACTGCCGTTGTGGGCGGATTTTAGCCATTTTTGATTGATTTTTTGAGAAATTTCAAGTATTTCAACAGCAAAGTTATTTTTATGAAAAAAATCAATGAGTTGCTTTAAAATTTTGGCGTTTTTATCCGCATAAATGATAAATTTATCCTGTGACATGATAACCAAAACCAAAATAAGCAATCAGCACAATCACGCCTGTTACAATGCGTAGCCACGCAAAAATGGTGAAATCACGGCGAGACACCCACGCCACCATTAGGCGAATGCAAAGCAGTGCCACGATAAATGATACGAGCGTTCCCACGCCCAAAATCGCCCAATCTTCGCCCGTTTGCAAAACGTCTTTATTTTTTAACAAATCCAGCAAACCTGCCCCAACAATCACAGGAATGCCCAAAAAGAACGAAAATTCGGTGGACGCTTTGCGAGAAATGCCAAGCCACAACGCCCCAATGATGGTCGCCCCAGAACGGCTTGTGCCGGGGATTAGTGCCAAACATTGACAAAAGCCAATTTTGAGAGCGGTTTTAAAATCAATGTTTTCGGCTTCATCGGCAATGATTTTGTGTGGACGTTTTTCCACATAAAAAATCAAGAGCGCACCAACAATCAGCATGACCGCCACCACAATGGGGTGAAAAATTTGCTTGATAAAATCAGATAAAGTAAGCCCCAACGCCATGACAGGAATGGTGGCAATGATGAGCGAAATGCCAAGCTGACGTGGATTTTGTAGGCCTTCTGCTTTGCCAGTAATCAGACCCATGAACGCATTCCACAATCTGCCCCAATAGTCGTAAATCACCGCCAAAATTGCCCCAAGTTGAATGAACACGATGAACAAATCACGTTTTTCTTGCGTCCAAAAATTCATGATGTCGGCAGATAAAATCAGATAGCCTGTGCTTGAGATGGGCAAAAATTCGGCAATGCCTTCCACAATGCCCATGATGATGGATTGAATGATGAGTAAAATGTTCATGGTGTGCCTTGGTTTTTTATTTTTTTAATTGTAAGGTGGGTTTTACGCACCATTTAGATGTGTTAAATTATCGGTGGGCAAAGCCCACCCTACGGATTTTAATGACTTGCTTTTTGTTCCGCCAACGTTTTCCACGCATTATGACGAAGATAAACAGGCAAAGCGTTTTCTGCGGTTACTGCCCCATTATTTTGTACAAATGTTCGCCCAAAATTGCCAATGTTTTGGCGGTTGGGGTGATGTCATTAAAAATTGGTTGATTTTCTTGTGTACTTAAAAGATTTGCCCCATCTCCGACTAAAGGCAAGTTTTGTTCTGTTTTTTCATCATAATCAAGCAGACGTTCGGTGTTGTCATTGACCGCTTGCATGATGTCATCTTTTAACACAAATTCGCCAAAATAGACTTGGTTCATGCGTGCGTCAATCACCGCATAAACATGGGTCAAGCCTTTATCCACAAAGGCTTGTTGTGCCACCGCTTGCAAACTTGACACAGGCAAACACGGCAAATCATGGGCAAATGCCAATGCTTGAGCCACCGCTGTATTAATGCGAATACCGCTAAACGCCCCCGGCCCACGATTAAAGGCGATGGCAGTTAAATCGGTAAATTTGATTTGATTTTTGGTTAAAATCTCATCAATCATCGGCAAAATCTGTTGTGTTTGCTCTCGTTTGCCTGTTTGTGTTTGTTCGCTTAACATTACACCGCTTTGGCTTAAGGCGATAGAACATTGGTCAAAAACGGTTTCTAGGGTTAAAATTAAGGGGTTATTCATGGTTTTTTGTGTTTTTATCAAAAAAAAATTGTGCATATGATAGCACCAATTTGTTAGCTTGGTTAGTGGCTTTGTCAAAAAAATGTGCGATTTGTTAATAATTTTTTAAACATAATTAATCCCTTGATAAAAATGTGGAATTGTTGTGTTTTGTTGCATTTATTTGGCATTTTTATATGTTATAATAGCAAAAAATTATACGTGTTTAGTTTGATTCAATAAAGAGGTGCTTTATGGCAGGTGAAGTAATTTTTGACAATGGTTCACACAAAGTCATTGTGTTTAGCGATTTGGTGGAGGGCGATGGTATCCAGTCCAATCAGTTTTTGATATTAAATAAGGACAATGGTGAAGTGAATGGGGCGGTGATTGACCCCGGTGGCGATTTGACGTATACACCACTGACTTTGGCACTGTTAAAACATACTGATATGCGACATATTCGTTATGTGATTGGCTCACACCAAGACCCAGATATTATCGCATCATTGCCACGATGGCTTTTGCATACTGAGGCGACTGTGGTGATTTCAAAGTTGTGGGAGCGTTTTTTACCGCATTTAAATTCGGCATTTACCACTGGTCGCTTGCAGTCAGGCTATATGAAACGCATGATTTCTGTGCCTGATGAAGGGGCGATTTTGCAGTTGGGGACGAGTTATTTGTTTGCTTTGCCTGCACATTTTTTACATTCGGAGGGCAATTTTCAGTTTTATGACCCAATTAGTAAAATTTTGTTCTCTGGTGATATGGGAGCATCAATGGTAGGCGACCCACATGTGCCTGTTGATGACTTTGATGAACACGTTGCTACTATGAAAGCCTTTCATCAGCGTTATATGTCTAGTAGCAAGGTGAATGCTTTTTGGGCGAATGCTGTACGTGAGCTTGATGTAGAAATGATTGTACCACAGCATGGCAAAGCGTTTGTTGGCAAAGACATGATTAATAATTTTTTAAATTGGATTGAAAAATTGCCTTGTGGCGTTGATGTGTTTACTCAAGATAACTATAACTACAAACACCTTGTAGATAGTGTAAAATAATGCCCAGAGCAATGTATGACGGTTGCAAAGTTAAGTTTTAAAGATAAAGTCCAAGCCTACATTCATCTTACTCGTTTTGACCGTCCTGTCGGCATTGAGCTTGTGCTGTGGGCGACTTTGTGGGCGGTGTTTTTGGCAGGGCTTGAGTTTGGGCGATTACCGCCTTGGGTGGTGGTGATTACCTTTACGCTTGGGGCGTGCCTAATGCGTGGGGCGGGCTGTGCCATCAATGACTTTGCCGACCGAAAGGTGGACGGTCATGTCGCACGCACCAAAGGGCGACCGCTTGCCGATGGGCGACTGACTGGTAAAGAGGCGGTTTGGGCGTTTTTGATTTTGTCGTGGATTAGCTGTGCCTTGCTGATTTTTTTGCCGATTCAAGTGTTTTATTGGTCATTTGGGGCAGTGGTGTTGGCGTTTATTTACCCATTTATGAAACGCTTTCATCATTTACCGCAAGTATTTTTGGCGGCGGCTTTTGGTTGGGCGATTCCGATGGCTTATGTGGCGGTGTCTAGCATTTTGGCAGGCGAGGCGAGTACCAATGTTTGGTGCTGGTTATTATTTGTCGGTTATATGTGCTGGACGGTGGCGTATGACACGCAGTATGCGATGACAGACCGAGAGGACGATTTAAAAATCGGTGTCAAATCCACCGCCATTTTGTTTGGTAAACACGATATTTTGATTATCAGTCTGTTACAAGCGATTTTTGTGATCAGTTTGGCGGTGGTATTTTGGCATTATTTTGGGGTGCTTAGCATTTTAACCTTATTGCCATTGCCAATTTTATTTGTTAAACAAAACCAAAAATGCAAAACTTACGACCGACAATTATGTTTCCAAGCCTTTTTGGACAATGTGTGGGTAGGGCGTTATGTTTTTGCAGTGATTGTGTTATTGTGTTGGTTTATGACAAATTAACTTTAAAAAAACAAAACAAAAGACAGGCGAAAACCTGTCTTTTTTTATGCCAAAATACCAGTATAGCACAAATTTTTAAAAATGTGATAATTTTTCAAAAAAAAATATATATTGGTTTTAATATTCATAATATGAAAAATAGTGAAAAATAAAACCAAAATTTATCAAATATTTATTAATTTTTTTCATTGTCAATCCAAAAATTTTGTGCTAATATCCTATTCAATAAAAGTTACATTTTTATAAAAAATTGTTATTTTTTTTAATCAATTGTATGATATGTTAATCAAAATTACCTAAAAATCATTCTTTAAAATCA
>CAKMOY010000211.1 GCA_927911235.1 uncultured Moraxella sp. | reverse complement strand
GGGGTTCGAATCCCCGTGGGGACGCCACACATTCCAAAAAAACCTTATCATTGATTTGATAAGTTTTTTATTTGTGTTTAGAAAAATTGGTTTTAAAAAATTAATAAATTTCTCACGATGATGAGCCACAAGTTTTTGTTTTGGCAATCGGGCATTTAATCCGTAAAAAAGGCGTTGCCGAAGTATCTCGTTTGACAGGATTAAATCGTGAAAGCCTATACAAAACCGTAAACGGCACAACATCGCCAAGTTGGGACACCATGCAACGCTTGCTCAAAGCAATCAACATTAATTTGTCATTTAATTTTAGCAAGCCTGTTTTTGCATCTTAAAATGTTTGTTGTAGAATTTGTAAATTATTGATAAATCAACTTTTTTTTCTTTTAAACCATTGATTAAATCTTGGATATGAAACATATCCAAGTTAATTTTGGCACGAGTACAGGCGACATACAGCAGTCGCAATTCTTCTGGGCTGATTTTTACCACTTGATTGTTCACATCATAATAAAAATCGTCATCAATCTGCACACGCCCCCATTCCAGTCCTTTTGCCTTGTGAGCGGTGGAGATGATATAGTCGGCTTCGTTTGGATTGGCAAGGCTTTGAATGGCTTGGTTGATGGTGTCTGTGCCATGTTCGTCCACCAGTTTGACAAGGGTTTTTAAATCGCTACCTTCGCTCGTTTCGCTGTAGTCTTGCACTTCTCGCCAGTTGTTAAAATAGGCAAGTTCTGGCACGCCATAGGCGGATTGTCCTTTTTTTAGGCGTTCGGCAGATTGGCTAAATTTGAGTAGGCGGTCGGTGTCGGCTTGTAGGGCGACTTTATGCCCCATTTTTAAGCCTGTTAAAAGCCTTACCATCGCATTGGCATTGGTTCGGCACAGTATTGCATCTTTTTGTCCATTTGCCAAACCTTTGCCAAGGGTTGATTGTAAATTGGGATTGCCACGCAAAGGCACATCTTCTTGTAATGCTTTTAAAAAAACATTGGCAATTTCGGCAATTTTTTCACCAAAACGAAACGATTGGGTGAGCAAGGTTTGCGGTAATGGCAAGCGTTTCATCGCATTGACCGCCCCACGCCATTCATAAATCTGCTGATGAGCATCGCCCACATAGATGACTTGGCTCGGTTGCTGGGTCAAAATCCCCATCATCAAAGGGTCGGCATCTTGGGCTTCGTCAAACAAAATAAAATCGCTTGGGATAATCGGCTTTGACAACGCCCAAAGTTTGAGATAAATATCATGTCCAATCCCTGCATTGTGGCGTGGGTCAATGGACTGTAGCCAGCGTTTTTCTACAAACGGATACAGTTTGTCACGCAATTCTTCGGCTTCGCTTGGGGCGAGCCAGTCAGGTAGCTGTAAATGGCGTGGAGCAGGGTAGCTTGAGTGCGTGCTACAAAAATAACTCACTGCATCGGACACAAAGCGGGCTTGGCGTTCTGGCGTTAAAGTGACAAATTGGCTTTTGCCGTCAATACTGCGTTTCACTTGTAGTGGAATCAAGCCCAAATCATGTGCCAAACGCTGTGGTGAAAATCTGGGTAATTGTAATTTTGCAGTAATTTGACGGTCGGTATGCCGAAATGCCAACGAGTGAAAAGTGCGACAGTTCACATGAGTGGGAAATTTTTGTGTGGCTTCATTCGCAATCGCTTTGTTAAACGCCAAATACATACCACGCCCACGCAAGTTGTCGCCAATCAGCTTTAATGTAGAGGTTTTGCCTGCCCCTGCATACGCCACAATCTTAAAAGATTGGCGTGTCAAAGCCGTTTGTAGGGCTTGTTCTTGTTCATGCGTGGGCTTGTAGGTATTGGTGTTTGAAAGCATAGTCAAAAATTGGCAAAAAAGACGGTCTATTATAGCACAAACAACAGGTTTTTTTGTGAAAACTTAACGCCATGCCAAAGCAATGTTATAATACTTTTTTTTAAAAATTACCAAAAAACGTTAAAAACCATGCCAAATCCCAATTATCCCAATTTTTCCACCCCAAAAACTGTCCTAGCCCCAATGGAAGGCTTAACCGACCCTGTTATGCGGTCGGTTTTGACATCAATCGGACATTATGACTGGACGGTGAGCGAATTTATCCGAGTTACGCAAACCGTTTTACCTGCTCACGTTTTTTACAAATACGTCCCAGAACTCAAGCACGAAGGCGAATTGCAAGGCAAAACCATTCACAACACGCCTGTACATATTCAGTTACTCGGTAGCAATCCCGAACTCATGGCACAAAACGCCATCAAAGCCTGTGAATTAAAAGCCCCTGCGATTGATTTAAACTTTGGTTGCCCTGCCAAAACGGTGAACAATCATCGTGGCGGTTCGGTATTATTGACCGAACCTGAAACCGTTTATCAAATTATTCATGCCGTCCGTCAAGCCGTGCCAACTGATACGCCTGTATCGGCAAAAATCCGTTTGGGTTACGAAGATACCACTTTGACCGCTGAAATCGGTGATGCGGTGCAATCCGCTAACGCAAGCTGGCTCACCGTCCACGCTCGCACCAAAACACAAGGCTACAAACCACCTGCCTATTGGGAATTGATTGAGCCTTTGACAAAGCGTTTGACTTTACCGATTATCGCTAATGGGGAAATCTGGAAGCTTGAACAAGCATTACGTTGCCGTGAACAAGCCAACACACCGCATTTGATGCTTGGACGTGGGGCAGTTACTCGCCCAGATTTGGTAAATAAAATTAAAGATAATAGTTATCAAAACTTAACTTGGCAAGATTTGTTAAAGTTACAAATTGATTTTTTAAACGGTGAAGCCAAAAGCGATAGCATGATAGTCGCACGTTATAAACAATGGCTTGGTATGCTGACGCAAGGTTATAGCGAAGCCGAAATCCTATGGCAAACGGCAAAACGAGTAAAAACGCTTGATGAAATGTTAGATTTGTTAAATTTACAAATCAAAAATAATAATCTTGCTTAATTAGTCTTAAAAATTACTATATAATACGCAAAATTAGTAATTTTTAAGACTTTTATTGTGAGTAACCGTATTTTATTTAATTCCTTAAAACACATCGCCATCACCCACAAACAAAAACTGATGGCGACTTTTAGCCTTGTAGCGATTGAAAACATTTTGCTACTGATTTACCCGCTGATTGCAGGCTTTGCGGTCAATGCCGTTATGCAGGGTAAAATGTGGCAAGCGTTAAGCTACGCCTTTTTGGTACTGATTATTTGGCTGATTGGTTCGGCTCGCCGTGCGGTGGATACTCGTGCCTTTGTGCGAATTTATGCCGATTTAGTTGTGCCTGTGATTTTCAATCAACGCACACAGCACAGCACTTCTACGGTGGTCGCTCGTGCCAATTTGTCTCGGCAATTTGTGGAATTTTTTGAGCAACATTTGCCGATGATTATCACGTCTGTGTTTTCTATCGTTGGCTCGGTGGTGATGTTGTTGTGGATTGAGTTTTGGTCTGGCGTGGTGGTACTGGCGATTTTACTTGGTTTTATCGCCATTTTGCCAAGTTATGTCGCCAAAAATGATAAACTGTATTTTAAACTCAACAACCGCCTAGAAAAAGAAGTGGGCGTGATTGAACGCACTTCGCACAATGAACTTACCAAACACTATGATTTGATTTCACGCTTAAAAATTGCCATTTCCAACCGTGAAGCGGTGAGTTTTTTGGCAGTGGGTGTGGCGATGGCGATTTTATTTGGCACGACTTTAACGCTTTTGACAGTCAAGGGTTACGGCAGTGCAGGACATATTTATGCGGTGATTACGTATTTGTGGACGTTTGCCATTAGCCTTGATGATATGCCAAATTTGATTGAAAAATATTCAGAATTAAAAGACATTGGCGGGCGGGTTGATGTGGAAAAATCATGAAAAAACCCACTTATCAAAAGTGGGTTTTAACAATTTTAAAAATCACAATCATTGCATGACCAAATAATCAAACGCTGACAACCCAGCTTTTGCCCCTTCGCCCATCGCAATGTTAATTTGCTTATATGGCACAGTCGTTACATCGCCACAAGCAAAAATACCTTGTTTTGACGTTTGGCAACGCTCGTTAATCTCAATTTCGCCAAATTTGGTTACGTTTACCAAATTTTTCACCACTTCAGAGTTTGGTACAAGTCCGATTTGGATAAACACCGCCGACAAATCCAGCGTTTTGTTTTCACCTGTGTTGCGGTCTTGATAGATGATGGACGTAACTTTGCCATTTTCCGCCACGATTTCTTGAGTTGCGATAGAAGTCATGATGTCAATATTGCTACGTTCTTGGGCTTTGTTTACAAGCACTTGGTCAGCACGCAATTTATCGCCAAATTCAATCAAGGTTACATGATTGACAATCCCTGCCAAGTCCAATGCCGCTTCCACGCCAGAGTTACCGCCACCGACAACCGCCACATTTTTACCTTTAAAGAATGGGCCATCACAGTGTGGGCAAAACGCCACGCCATTGCCGATGTTTTCATCTTCGCCTTTTACGCCAAGTTTACGCCATTTTGCCCCTGTCGCCACGATGATTGAGCGTGTAGCAAAACTCTCGCCTGTGTTCAGCGTAATTTGGTAAGTATTGTCACCATTTTCGCCAATTTCTTTGACGCTTACCATTTCTTTGACCGTGATGGCGTATTCTTTGATGTGTTTGGCAAAATTGTTGGCAAGCTCGTTGCCGTTGGTTAATGGCACAGAAATCAAGTTTTCAATGTCTTGCGTGTCTTTGACCTGTCCGCCAATGCGGTCGGCAACTACTGTAACTTTTAAGCCTTTACGAGCGGTATAAATCGCCGCTGCTGTACCTGCAGGGCCGCCACCGATGACAACCACATCTTGTTGTTCAAGCTGTTCGCCTGTTGCCATGCCGTTTAGCAAATCTGGGTATTGTTCTTGCAATTTTTCAATCAATTTTGCCGTGTCAATTTTGCCATTGGCAAACGGTTTGCCGTTTAAAAATACCGCAGGCACGCCTTGAATGTTCTTTTCGGCAACCAACTCTGGGAACACACCACCGTCAATCATTTCATTGCTAATGCCATCATTTAACAAAGCAAATTGGTTTAACGATTGCACCACATCTGGGCAGTTATGGCAAGTTAAAGACACAATCGTTTGAAAGTGTAACGGTTGTTTGATGTTTTTGATTAGGTTTTGAATGCCTTCATCAAGTTTCAACTCACTACCACCCGCCTGTAAAACTGCTAAAATCAACGATGTAAACTCATGCCCAGACGGAATACCGCTAAACACAATGCCTGTATCGCTGTCTTGTGTGCGAATTTTAAAGCTCATTGGCAATAAATTGCCGTCAAGATCTGAACTTAAGTTGATTTTGTCAGTGGTGCTTGCCACTTGAGTTAAAAACTCTACCAATTCGGCACGTTTGGCGTGTTCACCTGCACCCAATACAAACTCAATTGGGCGTGTCATGCGTTCGCTGTAAGATTTAATGGCGTCTAATAAACTTTTGTCAATCATGGTTTTTCTCCGTTTTTGGAAATTTGGTTAATTTTGTTAAAACCATTATGATAAAAATTTTGACATTTGACAATGTTAGATAGTTAATGATTATAATTTAAAAAACAAAACGTTTTTTAGTTTAATTTTTATTTTTTTAATAAATTTACAAGTATTTTTACAAACTTTTGCAACTAGATATAGTCAAACATCTTTTTTTTGGTTACAATGTAGGTAAAGAAATTGGCTTTTTGACATTTGTCATCAACCAACAGACATGATAATTTTTATCGTGTTTTTAAACTTGTTTTTAACATCAATCTGTTTTTAACCAAAAAGGAAGAAACTATGTTTCCAGAATACCGTGAACTTATCACTGAATTAAAAACTCAAAACGATTTACACTTTGAAAAATTATTCAATGCACACAACGAATTGGACGAAAAAAATCACTGGTTTGGAAAACGACCCAGTTGCATCAGTTAGCCGTGCAGACGAAATTGATGAGTTGAAAAAAGAAAAATTGGCGTTAAAAGACGAGCTTTTCAAATATTTAGAAAGCAAAAAAGCATAATTTGTACTTAAAATTGCAAAAATGCGACACAAAAAATCCTATCTTTATGGTAGGATTTTTTTATGGAAGATTCAAAATAACATCGTAGGGTGTGGTTAGCCAAAGGCGTAATCCACCAAATATTTGATTTTACTATAGAAATGGTAGTTACGCTACCGCTAACCCACCCTACCAAAACCTTTTATTAAAATCCTTTTTGTAACACTTGCGAATTGAGATAATTTTATGAAAAAATCCCCTTTAACACTTGCCTTGCTGTTAAGCATTAGCCCAGTCGCTTTTGCTCACAATGTTGCTGAAGATATTGCCGAAAATGTTGAAAAATCAAATGTTAAAAAATACAAACATGGTTTTACAACAAAAACACACAAATTGACGAGCAACAAATTAACAACTTAAGCCAAAATATCGTTTGGCAACGTTTGTTATTATACAAAAACGGCAAAAGTACGGTGCGAAATGCGGATTTTTTATCGCTCAAAATGGCAACACCGAGCCAAAAGCGGAGCTGATTGCCAGTGTTAATGCCTTGCAAAATAAAGAAACGGCAGAAGATTTTTTGTGTCGTTTTCCTGCTCGCAGTCATTGGCTTTTACAAAATTTACCCAATATCAAACAGTTACACCAAGATTGGCAGTTAAACACTTGTTCGGAATTTGATGCTTGGTTAAACAAATTTGATGCAAAACAATTTTCGCTGATTTTTGCTGAAGAGCATAACAACCGTATCGGCTCGTCTTTTGGGCATACGCTTGTCAAAATTGACACGGCAAAAAGCCTAAAAACAAATAATAATGATGATGCGTATTTTTTTAATTTTGCTACAGATGAAACGAAAGAAACAGGCTTAAAAGGCAGTATTCATACGGTTTCTGGCAAGGGTGCAGGGGCGATGACCTTTGGCAAATACACGGATAAACAAGCCAATTATCTGATAAACGACCAACGAGATATTTGGCAATATGAGCTAGATTTGCCCCAAGATACGGTTAATCAGGTCATGCGACAGTTGTGGGAAGTGAAAAATGCCGACCGTTATTACAAATTTTTGAATAATAACTGTGCGACCGAGATTTTACGCTTGCTAGATGCGACTGATGAGCAGTATCATTTTGTACAAGATGGCGGAAAAATCATCGCACCTGCGGAAGTTTCTCGAGTTTTGGCAAAACATCATTTGTTAAAAAATGCCAAATATCTACCGTCAGAACGCACCGTCAAACAAGCCTTTATCAATAATCATCAAGCGTATAACTTGGATTATCCAACTTTGGCACGATTAAACGATTTGCCAACGTTTACGCCAAACGATAATAATCCTGTCAATGCTAACAAATTGCACCGAGCGACTGTTGCTATTAAGCAAAATAATCAGTCAAGTAAAGCAATTGTCGGTGTGCGTGGTGGTTATCAAGATTTGTTGGACAATCCGACAGGCAAACGCAATTATTGGAGCATGAATGCCATGTCGCTATCGCTTGGCTATCGTTTTGATGATGATAATTCTAATAAAAACAATAAGATAACGATAGAAGAAGCGACTTTGATTGATGTGTTATCGTTAAGCCCAAAAAACGGCACAGACCCGCATACGTCCTACGGTTTGCACCTAAAAATCAAGCCTGTGATAGATGCGAGTAACCAAATAAATGACGAGTATCATGTGCTAAGTGTCGGCATGGAAAAAGGCGTGTCGTATGTGCTAGGACAAGGCGACCCAAATCAAGAAAAGCAAGGCACAGGCGAGTTGCCTGATACGCTGTGTTATGCGTTGGCAGGCGGTGTCGGACAAGTCGGCAAAATCAATCAAGGCCACCGAGTGGGCGTAAACGTACATACAGGCTGTGCGGTGCATTTAAGCCCAAAAATGCGTGTGCTTGCTGATGTGAATTTGCCGTATTGGTATCAAGGCGGTGCAGAAGATAACGAGCGTTCGCACTATTTTCAGCCGATTTTTTCGCTAGGCGGCCAATATGATATTGGCAAACAGCAAGCGGTGCGTGTGGGCGTGGAGTATGAAAAACTGTATGACGATAGCCAAACGGCTTATACTGTGAGTTATCATTGGTTTTTTGATTGATTTGTTTAGCATTTGTTCACAGTTTATTGCATTTTTCATTGCAAAGATGTTATGAATACGGGTTCTTACAATTTATGTATTCTCACAACTTACACAAATTTTCTAAAAACATGACAATGATTGTAGCCTTGGCATTCGCTGTTACATGTTGTTCTGTTAATATGGTAAGTCCAAACCATGGCGAATACCAGTGGTAACTCAAACGTTGTCATCAAAACTGATGAGCGTGAATGGCAGTCGTTTGGTCAAAAATTGGAAAAAGCCTTGGGGCAAAAACTTGAAGAGCTTAAAAACCCACGTTTTTAATCGCTGATTATTTGGATTTTTTGAAATAATTTTAAAAGCCTATGACTAACGCATCAATTCTGAACCTTTCTGACACCCAATCATATCAAGACGGTAAGCCTTTGCCTAAAAGTTCGTTATTGGTTGCTTCTTTTTCCACGATTGTGGAATGGTATGATTTTACCTTATATTTGTACTTTGCTACGGTGTTGTCCAAAGTGTTTTTTGGAGATAACCCAACGTCCATTGTTATCACGTTGGCAGGTTTTGCGGTGTCATATTTGATGCGTCCGTTGGGGGCGATGTTTTTTGGGCATTTTGGCGATAGATTTGGCAGACGTGCAACTTTGCTGGTAACGATGACAATGATGAGTATCGCTATGTTTTTGACAGCATTGTTGCCAACGTTTGAGAGCATTGGTATTTGGTCTGGGATTTTGATGTTGTTGTTACGTTGTGTGATGGCGTTTTCTGTGGGTGGCGAATATACAGGTGTGGTAGCGTATTTGGTAGAAGGAGCAAAACCGCATAAACGTGGTTTTGTTGCGTCTTTGGCATCAGCCTTTAGTGAGATAGGTGGGTTGTTAGCGGTGTTTGTCAGTGCAGTTACGGTGCATTTTTTTGCCGAAGATTTATTGACTTATGGTTGGCGATTGCCGTTTATTTTTGGTGCAGTTTTGGCATTGCTTGTACTCATTTCTCGTCATCGCATGGCAGAAACGCCTGAGTTTGTCAAATTTATTCAGCAAAATCAGTCAGTCCATCACACGTCCATTGTAGCAAAGTCAAATCACGGTGTGTCAAAAGAAAATGCCACATCGCCTTTGCTTTTAGCGTTAAAATATCACAAACCTGAGATTGCCAAAACTTTTGCGATTTCGGCTTTGGGTTCAATCACTTATTATGTCGGTATTACCTTTGTGCCTGTTTTTTTGGTGGAGACCGTGAAAGTTCCACAAAATATTGCGTTATGGCTATCCACGATTGCTTCTTTTTCGGTGATTGTGATTACACCGATGATTGGGGCTTTATCTGATAAAATTGGTCGCAAACCTGTATTAATCGGTGCGTGTATTGCCAATATGATTTTGCCGATTGTGCTGTTTAATATGATGGCGACAGCCCATGTTATGATGGCATTGGTTGGGGCGGTGGTGCTTGCCTGTTCAGCAGGAGCAGTGAGTGCGGTGGCGGCTTCGGCAACGTCTGAACAGTTTGCGACCCATGTGCGGTTATCTGGGCTTGCGTTAGGTGTAACGCTTGCGACGGCAGTATTTGGCGGTTTAACGCCATTATTGGCACAACTTTTTACCAATGCGACAGGCAAAGCATATTCAGCAGGAATTATGATTATGGTGGTGGCACTATGTGTATTGCCTGTGTTAATGACCTTAAAAGAAACTGCACCGAATAAACAAATATATTCCTAAAAATTTCATTAAAATCAAATTCTTACAAATATTTCGATGTATCAATTATTTCATTTACCCAACGCCCGTTCACAACGTATCATTGGCTGTTCATTGCGTTAGACGTGTCGTTTGAGTTGATTTTTTGTGAACGAAATGCAAAAGGGCAAGCGGTTGATAGCCATTATCTTAATCCCACCTTGTACGAACAATTGGCATTTATCAACACCCATTTGGCAAAAAAACTATCTGATACCGCTTTTTTTGTGGGTGAGCATTTGACGGCGGTGGATATTTTGATACAGTTTATGCTGTCGGCATTGGCGGTGAGCGTGCCGAACTTTGAACGGTATTCAGCGATTGACGACTATTTGACACGCATAGAAACTTTGCCCAGTTATCAGTCGGCTTTGGCAAAAGGTCAAATTTGACAAAAGCATTTTTTACAATATTGGCAAAAGGCTTGGTAAAAGTTTTGTCAAAAATAGTTGGTAAAAAGCTTTATTGATGTAAATTTTTGAGCGTATGTTGCCAATGAGTTGGTAAAAAAGACAACAATTTGGCATAAATACGGCTTTCGTTTTTTGCCAAAACACACCCAAAAATATCACCGCAAAGCCAATCAACGCCACGATTAGCGGAAAAATCATGCTGTCTTTGAATACTTCATACGCCAAATGCCCAAGATACATGGCAATCCCCATACCGCCAAACACCGCAAACACCCGTCTGCGTAACACCACACCGAGCAACAGCAAGGCGACATTTATCATACAATACATAAATTTTGCCAATTCGCTGTCCGAATCCTGCAACGACAAACCGCCCCAAAACGTCATGACACCGACAATATACAACCAAAATGCAAAATCTTGCTCAATCACGCTTTGGCGAGTATGCTGACGAATGTCTATCCAAATCGCCCCCACAATCACCGCCAAACCAAAATACACCGACACCAACTGACGCAAATCCCAATCCAATTCGCTTTGGGTCAATAACGGTGCGATATCCATTGACAAATACCACAGCGTAAGCGCAATCGGCAAAGTCAAAAAACTACGGCGAAAACGCCATAACATCGCCACACCGACCAGCAAAGTCGCCACTTCCAAAATCAACCATTGTGGGCTAACCCATTGATGATACTGCTGATAATCGCTGTATTCTTGCCAAAATCCCAAATAATGTTGCAACGCAAATGTAAACAACGGTACAAGGCACAAAATAAAACCAAGCAAAATGCTATACGGTGTTTTCAGATTTTTTGGTACAAAAAGCGAGCAATACAACTTGCCAATACCGCATAACACACGCAAATTGTCATCATCGCACCGCTACCGTATAGGCTAAAGCCAAGCGTCATAAACACGCTCATCGCCCCAATCGCTATCATGCCGCCTAGATAATACAGCAAATGCGATAGCACAAATTTTGGGCTGTCGTTTGTTTGAATTTGCGTATTTTTGTCAAAATTGTGTGAAGCAAGTTGCTCGTAACGAGCGAGCAACTGTTGGTGTTGGTCAGGGGTAATGATTTGGTCGGTTAAAGCGGTGTCAAGTAGTTGTTGGGTGGGGTTGTTGGACTGCATAGCACACCTTTTTTCTTTGTGAATTGACAAAAAATTAATTATCAAAAAAATTTGTACCAATCAAACTTTGCAAATCATTTGGCAACTCAGCTTTTATCACATCATAGTCTGGAATGTGCAATTCATAAGCGTGCAAACAAAGCCGTCTAACGCCTGATTTGTCTTGCAAATTGTATTTATCATCGCCCAATAACGCATGACCGATATACGCCATATGCACACGAATTTGGTGGGTGCGACCTGTCAAAGGACTGGCTTTGACAAGGCTCACCTTTTTACCGTGCAACTCAAAACGGCTTAACACCGTGATTTGGGTTTGGGCAGGCTTGCTCTCTTTATTGATTTGGGCTTTGTCATCAACTTTGACACGGCGTTCACCATTGGCAAGACTGTATTTTAACAGCGGTTTATCAATGATTTGCGTGTCTTGTTTGACCCAACCTGTTACGATACACAGATAATTTTTTTGCAAAGTTTTTTCACGCAAATGGTCTTGCAAAACTTTGAGTGTTGAGCGTTTTTTGGCAATCATCAAAAGCCCTGACGTATCTTTGTCAATGCGGTGAACCAGTTCCAAATATTTTTTGCCAGTTGCTTCTCGCATGGCTTCAATCACGCCAAAACTCTCGCCACTTCCGCCATGCACTGCCATGCCAGACGGCTTGTTTAGCACGATTAAACCGTCATCTTCATACACAATCCGCTCAAGCAAACCTTTGGCAAAATCTTCGCTAATCACAGGTTTTTCACGAGTTGCCAGATGCACAGGGGCAATCCGCACGACATCGCCACGCTCCAGTTTGTCGTAGGCTTTGGCACGTTTGCCATTAACACGCACTTCGTCCGAGCGAATCAGATTGTAAACGTGCGAACGTGGCAATCCTTTTAAACGAGCTAATAAAAAATTGTCAAGTCGTTGGTCGTGCTGTTGGCGAGTAACCGTGATGTAATTGACTTTGCCAAAATCTTCAATATCATCATTACCTGTTAAATGTTGATATTTATCTTTACTTTTGGGTTGTTCATTGCTAAACATTTCTTTGGTGTTAATGTTAAGTTCGTCCGCCAATTCTTGGATAAATTGTTCATTGTTAAAATCGTTTGGTATGGATTTTTTGTGGGCGATTGTTTGATTTTTTTGTTAAATTGGCTGTTTGGTTTTTTATCAAACTTTTGTTTGTTTTTTGAATTTTTGCCAAACTTATTTTTGTTTTTTGGGTCAAAATTAGATTTTTGATGGTTTTTATCGGTTTTTTTTGATGAAAAAGGTTTTGTTGTCATTTTTTGATAGCCGTTTTTGAAAAAATTTGTTATAGTTTACCACGTTAATTTTATCTTGCGTAAATTATCTTTTTTAGCAAAAATTTGCCATTTTTATCCAAAAAAAAATGTAAAAAAAAGTGCAAAAAATTAACCCAAAAAATTTTTATTTTGGCATAATGGAGTAATATATTGTTGGTAAACAAAATTTTATGATTGTGCTTAAGTGTTTTTGTTGACAAAAGTTTAAAACTATATTTTAAACCCCTATTTTAAAATTGACATAAAAAACACAAACCGTATGAACCGATAAGCAATTTGGGCGAAACCAACCCAACAAAAAACATCAACAATTTTTTTGGCAAAAATCATCTTTTGCTAAGTTTTTATTTAAACAAGTAACGAACGTAACACACAAAACTTATAAAGGTTTTTTAATGACGAACCGTGCGTGTTTCCCCAATTTTTAATGGGTGGTAAATGCTGATTTTACCACTGCTAATAAATATAAGTATTTGTTTTTAAAGTATTTTTTTTAAACAAATCGTTTTTTGTTATGTTTTTTCATCTGTGAATATGGTTTGTGTTAAGGAATTTAACATGAAACGTATTTTAATCAATGCCACCCATGCCGAAGAAGTGCGTGTGGCACTTTGTAATGGCAATCATCTTTACGATTTTGATTTAGAAAATCGTACCCGTGAGCAGAAAAAAGCCAATATTTATAAGGGTCATGTAACCCGTGTTGAGCCGTCTTTGGAAGCGGTTTTTGTGGAATATGGCTCGGCTCGTCAAGGTTTTTTGCCCATTCGTGAAATCGCACCTGAATATCTGTCTGGCGATGTGCGTAACGGCAGTATCAAGCAGTTAATCAAAGAAGGCGATGAGCTGATTATCCAAGTGGAAAAAGAAGAGCGTGGCAACAAGGGTGCGGCGTTGTCCACTTATATTTCACTGGCGGGTCGTTATTTGGTGTTAATGCCAAACAATCCAAAAGGTGGTGGGATTTCTCGTCAAATTTTGGGCAAATTGCGTGAAGAGATGAAACAGGCATTGGCAAGTTTAAAATTGCCAAAAGAGATGAGCGTGATTATCCGTACCGCAGGGATTGGCAGAAATAAAGATGAGTTACAGCACGACCTTGACTATTTGTTAAACACTTGGCAAAATATTTTATATCAAAATCAAAATTTCCCATCGCCACGCCTTGTCCATCAAGAGGCGAGCGTGGTTACTCGTGCGGTGCGTGATTATTTGCGTGATGATATTGTGGAAGTGTGGGTGGACAATGAGTATGCTTATAATGAGGCGGCACATTTTATTGAAACCATGATGCCACAACAGTTAGGCAAGTTACGTAAATATGTGGATTATGAGCCGATGTTTAGCCGTTTTGGTATTGAAAAACAGATTGAAACGGCGTATCAACGTGAGGTGCGTTTGCCAAGTGGCGGTTCAATCGTGATTGACCAAACTGAGGCGATGGTGTCTATTGATATCAACTCGTCAAAATCTACCAAAGGTGCGGACGTATCGGCAACTGCTTTTCACACCAATCTTGAGGCGGCGGACGAAATCGCTCGTCAGTTGCGGTTGCGGGATATGGGCGGTTTGATTGTCATTGATTTTATTGATATGGCAACCGAAGAGCATCAAAAACAAGTAGAAAACCGTATCAAAGAAGCCACCAAAAACGACAGAGCCAGAATCCAATTTGCCGAAATTTCTCGTTTTGGCTTGCTTGAGATGAGCCGTCAGCGTCTGCGTCCATCGTTAGAAGAGGCAACTGGCTATCTTTGCCCACGTTGCCATGGCACAGGTATGATTCGTGATTTGCGTTCGCTTGCGTTGTCTATCATGCGTCAGATTGAGCAAAAAGCCCTACAAGAACGTCATGGCGAAATCCAAGCAGACGTACCGACTGATATTGCGGCGTTTTTGTTAAACGAAAAACGAGATAGTTTGGTGTATTTGGAGCGAGAAAGTGGCACACGCATTACCATTTTACCACACGCTCACTTAGAGTCGCCAGAATTTCACATTGCTTACAATGCGGACGGCTACGCCCCATCAAGCTATGAGCGAATTGCCGAAAGCCAAGAACAAGAATACAACGACCGTGGTTATGACACAAGCGATTGGCATACCGAAGAAAATGAAAACCGTGTGGTAAATCAAAACCAAAATAACACATGGTCAAACAGTGCCAATGCACAACCACAAGACAAAGCACAAAATAAACAAAAGTCAAACAATCAACCTGTCGCACAACCAAAAGCCGAGCAAACGCAAACTGTCGCACAAAATACGGCAGTGGCTATACCTGCGCCAAGTGCGGTCGCTTGGTTGTCAAACTTATTTGCCCCAACCGAGCAAGCCCAAGTCACCCATAGCATTAATAGCCATGATGCGGCAGCTGCCATTGAAAGCATTGTCAATACAGGGGCAAAAAGTCTGGGGGTACAAGGTCAAATCCAATACCCAACTGCACCTATCGTCGAGCCAAGCGTTGCACCAAGCAATGCGAACCAAGTAACAGGTGTAACCAATCAGTCGACTGCACAAACGGCACAAAACTTTAATAATGACAATGCCGAAAAAACCGACAGCACAAAACGTAACAGTCGTAAAGCAAAACTAACCAAAAAAGGCAAACGTTTTGACAATGATGACAAAGAAAAATCTACCCATGTAGAAAAATCAGCAAAAACTGACAGTTTACCAAAACGTGAGCCAAACTCACGCCGTGAAAGCCGTGGCGAAAAACAACGCAACGAAACATTGGTCGCCAAAGACGGCACTTTTGACAATGCCAATGCCGTGTCCAATGAAACATTGGATAGCAAACAAATGGCTGAACCTATCGTCAAGGCTGATGTAAAAACCGAAAAATCAGTACAAAAACAACCCACCGAAAGCAAAAGTGACACGGTGGACATCAACCAAGTACAAGTGCAAGTCCACAAAAATGATAATGTGAAAGCTGATAACAACAGCACGCACATCTCGCTAGACAACAGCAAAGGCGAAATTGTTGAAACGCCTGTAGAAAGGGTTGAAAATGTTACAGTTGAAAATGTTGAAATTGAAACTGCTAAAACAGAAATGCTCGCAGCAGTCGTACCAACGGATAACACCGCTGATACGCCTGTTGTTACCACACCAGTAACGGAAGTTCAAGCAGCAGGGCCAAGCACGCCAAAAATCGTGCTAGACGTTGTGCCAATGCAAGGACGTGCCAAAAACGACCCACGAGAAGTGTACCGTGCGTTTTGTGAAGTTCAGCAACCAACTGGCACAGTTGCAACTGTACCAAATACACCATCAAAGGGAGCGTTGCCAAAAATCACAGGCACAGTTGGACAATTTATCGCCCAGTATCTGACTGATGCACAGGCACAAATTGCCGAAGTTGGCGTTGCCAAAGCTTTTATCGGTGCGGTATCGGCATATCATGCACAGTTTAGTCAGTTTGACAGCGTTGCACCAACGTCCGATAACGTGCAAAATGCTGACGCAACGGAAGAATTTAACCAATTTTTCCGCAACTATGGCTATCACAACTTAAGCCAAGAAAACCTTGACAGTTATCATAGCTTGATTGCTCCTAATGCACAGTTCCATACGGCCGCAGGCAAGACCGATGCATGCCCTGCACCTGTTACACAGCGAGCCAGTAATGACCCACGTGGACAGATTGTAGCAAGTAGCGATGTTTTGCCAACATTAGTTGGACAAAATATTGATAAAGCTGTTAAATCAATAAAAGTTGAGCAAAATATCACCCAAAACCAAACAACCTATCCAAAGGGCAGTGCAGGGGCGTTTGTGCTAGAAAAACTGGGCGAAGAAGGTGAACGCTTGATTCGTGAAGGTCAGTTTGTGAGTGCTTATTTAAAAGCACAAACCACGACAACCACACCTATCACCACACAGCCAAACCAAGATGAAAACTTTGAACAAAATATAGAACAAAGTATTCAGAACTATGTGGAAAAAGACAACGTGGCAAAGAAACGCTGGGCAATG
>CAKMOY010000210.1 GCA_927911235.1 uncultured Moraxella sp. | reverse complement strand
ATTAGCATCGTCCATTTCTCTGACGCATTTAGCATACCAACATACAGTAATTTTAGCAAGCTTGTTTCATTAGGAAATGCTCCTTTAGTTTTGGTAACTTTTCTGAATTGACGATGAACCGCTTCAACCGCATTCGTGGTATAGATTGGCTTTCTCACCGCTTCAGGGTATTTGAAATAAGCACTGAGTAAATGCCACTTATCCCGCCAAGAAGCAATAACAGTGGGGTATTTGCCACCCTAGACTCTATCAAGCTCATCAAGAGCAATCTCAGCTGATTCCTTGTTTACCGCCTTATACAGCCAATCTCGGATTTGCTTGCCATTAACATAAACAGGCAGGTTTTTACCGTTTAGGGCGTTTAAAATCATCAGTGGAATGAGTTTTTCTGGGAAATGATACGGATCGTAATTGTTTGAACAATTGGTAATCACCATAGGCAAGCCATAGGTTCTGTGCCATGCACGCACCAAATGGTCGGAGCTGGCTTTACTTGCCGAATAGGGCGAGCTTGGGGGCGTAAGGCGTGGTTTCGGTGAATAAATTGTCCGTGCCGTGCAAATCGCCATACACTTCATCGGTAGAAATGTGGTGAAAGCGGAAAGTTGCTTTTTTATCGTCCGACAACTTGGCATAATAGGTGCGAGCCACTTCCAGTAGGGTGTAAGTGCCGATGATGTTGGTTTCAATGAACTCACGAGAGCCTGTAATAGAGCGGTCTACATGACTCTCTGCCACTAGGTGCATGACAATGTTAGGGGTAAATTCATTAAACAAAAGTTTAATTTCGGCTTGATTGCAAATGTCAGTTTGACTAAATTGATAGCGTGGATTGTCCGCCACACTGATGAGCGATTCTAAATTGCCTGCATAGGGAGTTTATCTACGTTTAAAACGCTGTGGTCGGTGTCGTTGATTAAATGGTGAATAACTGCAGAACCGATAAAGCCTGCACCGCCTGTGAGTAGGATTTTCATTGTATTATAATCCTTATGTTGTTTCGTTGCTTAACTAATTAGTCAAATTGGTTAAATTCTTAAGTTTAGCATAATACCCATTCGCCATCATCAGCTCATCATGTGAGCCTTGTTCAATAATTTTGCCCTCGTCCATCACGATAATGCGGTCGGCTTGTTCAATGGTAGTTAAACGGTGTGCGATAATAATACTTGTCCGCCCTTGCATTAAGCGTTCTAAGGCTTGCTGTACAAGGCGTTCGGACTCGTTATCTAACGCACTGGTCGCCTCATCAAGTAATAAAATCGGTGCATCTTTTAAAATTGCCCTTGCGATAGACACACGCTGACGCTGACCGCCAGAGAGCTGACTGCCATTTGCCCCAATCGGCTGATGAATGCCTTGCGGTAATTGTTTTACCACTTCCATCAAATTAGCTGATTCTAACGCCTTAATGACTTCTTCTTCGGTAGCAGTAGGGCGAGAATAACGCACATTGTTAAACAACGTATCATCAAACAAAAAGGTATCTTGCGAAACGAGCGAAAATTGTGAACGCAAATTATCCAATTTTACGTCTTGAATATCCACACCATCTAGCAAAATTTTGCCATCAGTTGGCAAAATAAAACGTGGGAGCAAGTTTACTGCCGTGGTTTTGCCCGACCCTGATTTGCCCACTAAGGCGACTTTTTCGCCTGCTTTGATGTATAGGTTAAACTCATCAAGGGCTTTTTTGCTATCGGCATTGTATTGTACGCTAATATGGCAAAACTCTAAAGTGCCTGTGATGTTTGTCAATTCTACCTTTCCGTTGTCTTCTTCTGGCTTGGTGTCCAAAAATTCACAGACCGAATCCGCCGCCAAAAACATGGTTTGCATAGGGACGCTGATGTTTGCCAAATTTTTAATTGGGCCAAACATCTGCATCATCGCCACGATAAACGCCATAAATTCGCCAATGGTGGTTACTCCTTTTGACTTTGCCAAAGTGCGATAAAAATAACAATAGCAAGGGCGATAGAACCAATGATTTCATTAATTGGCGAGCGAGCTACGTTGGCTTGGGTAATTTTTTTTGTTTAAATGTACAATTAACTCATTGACTTGCGTAAATTTATCACGAGCTTGACCTTGACCGCCAAACAGTTTAATCACACGGTTGCCTTCGTGTGTTTCATTGATGACGGTATTTAACACGCCCACGCTTTTTTGCGAAGTGTCAATGATGTTTTTTTAGACGATTGCGGTAATATTTTGAAATAAAAGATAAAATCGGAAACATCACCAAAATAATCAAGGTCAATTGCCAGTTTAAATAAAACAGCACGCACACCAAACCCACGACAATCAGCGTATCACGAGCGAGTGTGATAAAGACATCGCTTGCACTGCTCAGGGCGGTGGTTGCCATGTGCGAGATGTTCATCAGCATATCGCCAGCCGACTTTTCTTGGTGATATTTTACCGACAGCGACAGCATTTTATCAAACATATCACGGCGTAAATGACTGACCGCCATGATAGACACCCACGTCAATAGATAGCTGCTGACATAACGACAAACGCCACGAAACACGACCAACACCATAAAAAAAATCGGCACAATCCAAATTTTATTTTCTGTTCCCCAAATTAAGTGGTGAAATTGGTCTTTTAAATGGATTAAGTCAGCCATCAAACCGCTATTTTGTTGTACAGGGGCGATGTTGTCAGGTATGGCAAAGCCTTGATTGATTAAGGGGGCGATAAAGGCAGATAAGTAGCTTTCACAAATGGCGATACCCAAAATTGCCAGTAGGGCGATGATGATGCGAGTTTTGTAGGGTTTGATATACATCATCAATCGCATAAAACTGGCGGTGTCTTTCTCGGAAAATGTGCCGAAGGTGAGTTTGTGGAGCATTATTAAATTTCTTTGTTGCTATAATCTTTGCATAATTCTATCATATATTGGTATTTTATGCTAAAATAAAAGAAAATTGTGTTTTTTAAAAACAATTTTTTGTTAGTATACTCCTTTATCTGTGGTGAAAAATGGAACTCAAGCATAAGATTAGATTATTTATTAATCAACAAAAATCAAAATTTTTTCCTTATCATTACAATCAAAAATTGTACCAAGATACTTTTTTAAATCATCATGCTCCTAATTATGTAGATATTGATACAAAAGTTGATAAAAAAATTTATGTTTTTTGGACAGGCGATAACCCATTAACAGAAAATCGTCAGCGTTGTTTGCAAGCACTCAAAGATAAATCTGATGTTGAAATTGTGTTAATCACACCACAAAATTTACAAGATTATATGATAGCTAATCTAGTACAGCCCCAAAAAAAATTGGTGATTTTTTCAGAAAAACTCTGATATTGGTACGGTTGTATTTCACGGTAAACGACATCAAAACCATGAAATTCAAGGTTTTTTTGATAAATTTATCCAATCCAGCGTAATTAGGCATGATTAAAATAATAGATTTGCCTGTACCAATTTTTTGTCATAAAAGTTTTCTCATTAAAATAGATTGAAACATGGAAGAACTGTAATGAATGCTATATTTTGACTGATTTTAAATAGTCATAATAGCTACCTATACTGCAATAATCAACATAAGTTAGCTTATGAATATTTATTTTACTTATAATATTTTCAAATTCATCTTGATTAAATGGCTTATTAATTTGAGAAATCAATAAATGTGGTAAAGTATCATCTATAATTTCACAATTTTTTGTTCATTAAATAATCTTTAATCAATACATCAAACATAATCTGAAAAAAGAAATAATGCGTAACATAGTTTTGATTTTGCCAATAATTAAGCAATAAATTTAAACAAGTATTAATCACTTCATTGTCTTTTTTTGCAACAATAAAACTATTTAATACATTAATATAATGTTTATCATGCCAGCCAAAATAATCTGTATTAAACTTTGTCCAAAAATCTTGATTTTTTGCGTTCATATCTCGTTGAAACATAAAAAAATCTTGATTTACTATTTTATCAGAAATAGGTGATGTTAATAAAATAGTCGCATCAGCCCAAATACCGCCATAAGTATTTAACAATGATAAAACGCAATAAATCAGCAAAAAAAGCGTATTTAAATTCAGAATTTTGTCGTTTTGCCAAATAAAATCAGGTAAATCAATATATTCTGATAAAGTATCATCAGTTAAGCGTATAACGGTATAGTCGCCTTTATATTTATCAATACTGGCAAAACATAACTTCACGATTTCAGGTAAATTATCATCAATACCCTGCCCCCAGTACTGCCAAATGATTTTTGATGACCAAAATCTTTTTTGGGTTTAATATCAAATTTTTGGTAAATCACCTTGATAATAATATTTAATCAAGGCTTTAAAATTAGTGCAAGTTTTTCCTGTTCTA
>CAKMOY010000209.1 GCA_927911235.1 uncultured Moraxella sp. | reverse complement strand
GTACTTCTTTGGATGCCAAAGTAGCGTTTAAATTGTGCGTCACTGAGTTTTTCTGCTTGTTCGGGTATCATGCTTTTGCTGTTTTTTCTAAAAATCAGTATTATACCAAATCACTATTAAGGTTTGGAAAGAGGTCTATTTTGTGAATTAATCATATTCACATCATCAATCACAGCATCTGCTTCGTTTTTTAGCATGGCTTTGTACGCCAAAAACATTGTTGGAAATTCTTTTGCACTGGCAAAATTGGCTTTGGCAAACTCGCTATAGTTTGTACTAACTTGTGCACCAACTTTTTTATGTGTTAAGTCTGCGTAGCTTTTGATATCAGGTGAAATAAAAGCAACTGCCATGTTAGCTATCCATATACGGCTCAGAAAAATCCATTTTTGCAATCTTTCATCTGAAATTGCTACACCCGAGGCAACAATATCACTTTTATCATCATTTAAAGTCTCAAAAATCGTATTCCAGTCGTGTGCAAATGTTTCCACCTTAAAGCCTTGTTTTTCACCAATAGCATTGATTAAATCTACATCAAATCCTGTTAATTTGCCAGATTCATCTTTAAATGTGAATGGTTGTCCTGAGGCTTCAACAGCCATTTTGTAAGTGGCTAAGGTTGCAGGTGAGGATTGCTTGGTTGTCGCCGTTTGTGTCTCTGTTACCGCAGGTGTAGAGGCTTGAGGTTGTGGCTCTTCAGGTGTTTTTTCACAACCTGCTAACAAAATTGCTGTTGATAAAGCAACGATAAGTTTGAACTTCATCGGTTTTCTCCGTAAATGTTTTAATAATATTTTGGTTTTTACAATTATCTTATATTTTTTTAATATGTTATTTTAGAAAAATTTATCTTAAATAACACAACAATATTTTACATCTGGTTAAGAAAAGATACAAAATTGTTTTTCTTTAATGGTAATAAAAAAGCGATAACCGAAATTATCGCTTTTTGTTTGATTAAAATTTAAATTAGCTCCACACTTCATCACTGATTTCTTTTATCAAATCAAGTTTTGCCCATTGTGCTTGTTCGGTCAAAATATTGCCTTCTTCGGTGCTGGCAAATCCGCATTGTGGCGACAGGCAAAGCTGATTAATATCCACAAATTGCGTGGCTTCTTTGATACGCTCAATAACCGCCGTTTTGTCTTCCAAATCACCTGTTTTTGACGTGATTAAACCTAGCACAACTTGTTGATTTTTAATGTGTTTTAATGGTGCAAAGTCGCCTGCTCGCTCGCTGTCGTATTCCAAAAAGAACCCATCAATTTTGCAATTGCCAAATAACTCTTCGGCAACAGGAGCGTAACCGCCTTCAGAAAACCACGTTGAGCGGAAATTACCACGGCAAATGTGCATTGTGATTTGCATATCGGCAGGTTTTGCGTCCATAATGCGGTTTAAAAGTTTGACATAATCTTTGGCAACTTTGTCCAAATCAATGCCACGAACCTTATATTCTTCACGCTTATCCAACGCACAAAACTGTCCCCAACTGGTGTCGTCCAATTGCAAATAACGCAAGCCTTGTGCATAAAATTTGTTCATTGCCTTGATGTAGGCGTTGGCGATGTCATCGTACAATTTTTCTTCGTCTTGATAAATGTCAAGCGGAACATAGTTTTCTTCACGAATGGTGGCGATGATGTGGAGCATACAAGGCGATGGAATGGTGAATTTGGTTGGGTAGTCGCCTGCACAGTCTTTTAAAATTTGGTAGGCTTTGACAAATGGGTGGCTGTCGCTGAAGTCAATTTTGCCCACGATTTTGACCGTGTTGCCCTTTGGTTTTACGCCTTGAAAATGCACAGGGAATTTTTCAAGGTCAATCATCTCTACGCCATCAAGCCCTGCCAAAAAGTCCAAATGCCACCACACACGGCTAAATTCGCCATCGGTAACGGCTTTTAAACCGTGCTGTTTTTGCAAATCTACAAGTTTTTGCACTTCATCTGTTAAAATTTTATCAAATTCTGTTTGATTAATTTTACCGTCTTTTAAATCAACTTTTGCTTGTTTTAATGCTTGGGGGCGTAGAAACGAACCGACCACGTCATTGCGAAATGGGGCAATTGTACGTGTGGTGGCGATTGGAAATTGTTGGCTCATGATATTCTCTCTTAGCTACATTTTTAATAAAATTTTAACGCAACTATAAACTCTATCAGTGATTTTTTCAAACTATGATTTTTCAAGGTAAGTTGAAGGATTTTCATGTTACCGACAAATTACATGAATTTTTTGAGAAAATAGCCTAAGCATTTAACACTTTGCGATTTGGGCTTAATTTTGCGACCATATTTTTGCCAAGTGGCAACATTTCACCACATATTAAACCTGCCAATAGCTCGCTACAAATCGGAGCATAGGCATAACCCTTTGACCCCAATGCCGAAAACGTCCAAATACGGCTATTTGGTTCGCCCACTTGCCCCACCAACGGCAAATAATCCACCGTTTGACAACGTAAACTTGCTCGCCCTTGCCAAGCCGTTTGCCAATTTTTATCAACTTTTATCGTGTCTTTTAGGCTTGGTACAACCGCCAAAAAATCTTGCACATTGATATCATGGTCGGCACGTTGTGGCGTGGTGTCAAAAGTATCACGGATAAAACTCGCCCCAAGTAAGGCAAAATTTTGTGAATATTCGCCATCTTTTTGGCTAAAATTGGCAAAATAACTGCCATATTTGAGTGGCAATTTAGGCATTTTCGCTTGGGTATTTTTGTCAATCGCACACCAACTGACTTGCCCACGACTGTGGTTAAAGCGTTTGATTTTTGGCAAAAAATCGCAAGTTGCCAATGCGGTACAAAGCACAACATGGTCAAATACTTGATTAAAATTGGCAAAATTTAGCGTAACCTTGTTATCTTGTTGTGCGATACTATTTAAAGCTAATTGTTTAAAACTGATATTAGTATGACTTAATACTGCTTTGGCAAATTTAGCGGTATCAATCAGCCCTGCTTTTGGCAAAAAAATCGCCTGTCCAACGTCATATCCCACCAGATTTTTGGCTTGTTGTTCGGTCAAAAGCGTGGCAAATTCGCTTGGAAAATTCTGCACTTCATCAAGCTCAAGCCGATTGTGCGATAACAAATCCAAACAGCCAGTCGTCTGTAAAATCTCAATACCTGTTTGCTCGCTTAATGTTGGATAAGATCGGCAACTTGCCAAAAATCCAATGGCGTGCAAATTGGTGGCAAGGCATGTTAAACTGGTAAGTTTTGGGGCTAAAAATGCCCGGACATTGCCCGATGCCCCCGATAACGGCTTGTCTTTGTCAAAAATGGTAACGTCATGCCCACGACTTGCCAACGCATAAGCGGTTGTAAGCCCTGCCACCCCTGCACCGATAACGGCAATGGACATTTTTTGTGTATTTTTGGTAGATTTGGCAAATAAAAGTCTGATTTTTTGGATTTGTTGGCAAGTTTTTTGCGGTTGCGTTGTGCAGTTTCAAAATGTTGGGTAAAAGGTAAGCTGACAAAATAAGGTTTGATTTTTTTGTTATAGCGAAATTTTAATTCGGCAAAATTGATTTGGCTTTGTTTTGGCGAAAATATAGCGGTAAGCATTTCACGCTTTTTGCCAAATCCTTTGACTTTTTTTTAAGATAAAATCATGATTGAGTAAGTTTTGTTTGACAATATTGGCAACGCTAAAAGTTGATAACGTGGTATTGGCTTTTGATAAACGTTTGATTTTATTGAATAAATTATTTGACCAAAGTTCATCATTACAACTGGGGGCAAAACCGTCCAAAAACCACGCATCAATTTTTGCCGTGCCTGTCAGTTGCGATAGACTGTCGGTGGCGTCGCCAAGCCAAATATCTAGGGTAACATTGGGCGATAGCGACAGGCGATGACAACCTGCCAAAGGTGGTGGATAGTTGGCAATCAGTGGCTTGGCAAATGGGGCAAGCTCATGCCAAACGCTTAAGGCTTTTGCTAAGTCGGCTTGGGTTAATGGGAATTTTTCGGTACTGATAAAATGTAGGTGAGCGTTCGCCAAATTGGGATTTTTATCAATAATAGTTTGCCAAAGTTGCCATGTTGCCAAAAAATTTAAGCCTGTGCCAAAACCAATTTCACCAATGACAAAACGTTGATAGCTGTTAAGTTTGGCAAAACGTTCTGTTAATTGATTTTGTTCAATAAATACATAGCGACTTTCGGCAAGTCCATTTTCTTTGCAAAAATACACATCGCCAAAATCGGCGGAAATTGGCACGGTTAAGCCATTTTTATCAGTTTGCCAATCAAGGCGAGCGGTGCTAATTTTTGACATTTATTGGGTTTACCATGTGGATTTGTTTCTACCAAAAATAAACCAACCCAGCAATAAGCCAATAACTGCCGACAATAGAGCAATAAATCCACCATAAACTAACAACTGTCCGCTTTTTTCATTGACAAGTACATTATTTTGGGTGTTTAAGCTGCTCACTTGGCGTTGCAATTCGGCATTTTGTGTCAATAGTTGTTGATTGGCTTGTGATAATTGGCTATCAGTGGGTTTGTTGGTTTGGGTGAGTGTAGGAGCGGTGCTGCTGGCGGTCGCTGTGGTCGGCTGTGTGGTGAGCGGTTGCCCTGTGGTGGGATCGTTTACCACGACATTGACTTCGGCGTGAGCGGTGCTAAATATTAGACAAAAGTTTAAAAAAATAGCGGTAAGAACTGGATTTTTTGGCATATTCATGAGATTTTACCTTGTGTTTTTCTTATTTTTCGGTGGATTTTTCGGTAAGGTTTGTGTTGATTTTATTTTTTAAAAAGACAAATTGACCGACCATAAAAATGAGCATGACAGGTCATCCAGCCGTAAGTTTTAAAGTTAATCCACGTTTCATTACTGGTAAAAAAAGGCAAAATAATATTGCAACCCTGCATGATGATAAAATAGACTGTCCAAGCAAGGGTGAGATTTTGCCAACCTTTTTTGGTTAAATTAAACACACTTTTCATTGCCATCTGTAACAATGGCTTGCCAATCATCACGCTGACGAGTAGGGCGATGGCAAAAATACCGTTGATAACCACCGATTTCCATTTGATAAAGGCTTCGTCATGAAACGCAAGGCTTAAACCACAAAAAACAATGGTTAAAATCAGCGTTACCCATTGTTGTTTATTGAGTTTGCCTTTTTGTTTGATAAAATGCACGACATAAACTGCCAAAGTCGCCACCAACAACGCCCCTGCACCTGCCAGCACGCCGTAAGTTTTGGCAAAATAAAAAAACGCAAACAGTGGAATTAAGTCTAATATTGCGGTCATACAAAAATCCAAATAATTTAATGCCGTTAGTTTACACATCTATGATAAAATCGCAAGGTTTTTATCGCAAAATTTTATGACGGAATTGTTTATGTCAAGTATAATACAACAAAATTTTACTAATATCCAAAATATTTTAAGCCAAAGCCCAATTTACACCCATTTGCCAATCGATTTGCATTGTCATAGCACCCGTTCGGACGGCACGTTTAGCCCTGCTGAAGTGGTGCAAAAAGCCTTTAACAATGGCGTAAAAGTGTTAGCATTAAGCGATCATGATACGGTTTTGGGGATTGCAGAAGCGCGCCAAACCGCCGAACAATTGGGAATGCACCTAATTAATGCGGTAGAAATTAGCTGTCGCCATCGTGTGATTGGCGGTTATTCCAAAAAACCTGCCCAAACCGAAAAAGTCATTCATGTGTTGGGCTATGGTTTTGATAATCTTGAAAAAATGAACGCACGCTTGTCCGCCATTCAAGCCAATCGAGAAACTCGTGGTTATGCCATGTGCGAAAAAGTCGCCAAAACTTTTAATCTGCCGATAGATGACATTTGGCAAGATGTATTAATCCAAGCAAAAGGCAATCCACAAGCGGTGGGGCGTACCCATATCGCCAAAGTCATGGCGGATAAAGGTTTGGTGTCTGACGTGCAAAAGGCGTTTACAGGCTACCTTGCCGACCACAAAAGCTGTTATGTGGCGTTGGACGGTTTGAATTTAAAAGATTGTGTCAAACTCATTCATGATTGCGGTGGCAAAGCGTCTTTGGCTCACGCCACTCGCTACAATCTGACGGCAAATAAGGTGCGAAAGTTAATCGCCGATTTTGCCAATGCGGGTGGTGATGCGGTGGAATTGCCCGCCAGTAACGAACCGTCGTCCACTCGGCATATGGTGGATAGGGTGATTAAAGAGCATGGTTTAAAGGTGTCTATCGGTAGTGATTTTCATGGGATGACCATGCCGTGGCGAGTGCTGGGCGGTGTGCCAAAATTGCATGAAGGACAAATTGGGATTTGGGAAACTTTATTTTCGTAAGAAACTTTTTTATTTAATAAAAAATATGAATGGCTAGAATACCTTAGCAGTGGTTTTTTTTATAAAAATTCGTTAAAATAACAACCAAAAATTAGGGTAATCATTCCATTAATTTTTGATAAAAATAACAACCAAATCAAAAAGAGCCAACCATGAAAATCACCGTCATTGACCATCCACTCATTCAACACAAACTTAGCCTAATGCGAGAAGCTGGCTGTAGTACCTACAAATTTCGTACACTCACCAAAGAGCTTGCCCGCCTGATGGCATACGAAGCGAGCCGAGATTTTGAAACTGAAAAATTCACCATGAAAGGCTGGGAAGGCAACGACATTGAAGGCATCCAAATCAAAGGCAAAACCGTCACCGTTGTGCCGATTTTGCGGGCGGGATTGGGTATGTTAGACGGCGTGTTAGACATGATTCCGACTGCCAAAATCTCCGTTGTTGGCTTACAACGTGACGAAGAAACGCTTGAGCCTGTACCATTTTTTGAAAAATTTGTTAAAGATATTGACCGCCGTCCAGCCCTAATCCTTGACCCTATGCTTGCCACAGGTGGTAGCATGGTTGCGACCATTGATATGTTAAAAAAACATGGCTGTAAAAATATCAAAGCCCTTGTGTTAGTCGCCGCCCCAGAAGGCGTAAAAGTTGTGAATGACGCACACCCAGATGTTACCATTTTTACCGCCGCCTTAGACAGTCATCTGAATGAACACGGCTATATCGTGCCGGGGCTTGGTGATGCAGGCGATAAGATTTTTGGTACAAAACAATATTAATTTATCAAAATCCAAAAACTTGCAAAACGTTCAAACATAAAAAAGGCTATCAATTAGCCTTTTTTATTGCAAAAAATTTGCTGATTTTTATCATATGGTCCAAACTAAAACACGGTTTTTACCGTTTCGGCATTGTCTAACATTTCATAAAGTTTGTTAATTTGTTCGGCTTTTGTGGCGTAAACATTGGCACGCACCGAATGAAAACGCCCTGTGCGTGATGCGTTCATGGTTAAGCTGGCTAGGTCAAAGTCTGGAAAAACACTTGCCAAAATAAGTTTGACTTCGTTCATCAAGGTGTCTTTATGCCCTTCATGTCCGATGATACTCATGGGGTAGTCCATCGGAAAGTTCCAAAGTTCTGGGTTTTTGATGTCGGTTTTTTTGCTTTGGATTTTTTGTTGTAGGGCGGTGGTGGCGATATCGTTGATATTGATAGTTTTATTTGTCATTTTGTTTGCCTTTTGATTTTTTTAAGTTGTTATGTTGAATGGAGATTTTTATTAAAAAAATCAACTTTGACAAATTTTATTAAAAAATATTTATAATTTTGTTAATTAATATTGTTTAATTGAATATCTTTCATTACAAGCGTTGATGTGATTTTTGCACATTTGGCAGGCTTGATAATTGGGTATCGTACAATTTTTGATAGCTTGCCAAATCTTGCGTGAGTATTTTTACCAAATAATCAGGCTCGCCAAATAATCGCACCGCTTCCACGATTTCATCAATAGTTGCCAACGCATTTTCAAATGCCAAAATATTATCTTGGGTCGTTTCTTTTAAATTAACAAACAACATGATGGAAAAATTCAAGCCCAAATGGGCATTATCAATATCGGTGCGATAGCCCAAAATTGTGCCGTTTTCTTCCAATGCTTTTACTCGGCGTTGGACAGGTGATAAACTAATGCCTACTTTTTCAGCAAGTTCGGTAAGAGAAATCCGCCCATTTTTACGCAAAATTGCAATAATCTTGTTATCTATATTATATCAATCATTTTTTACATAAAAAATCAATCATTCTCAAGGAACGAACGTAAATGCTCCGAACGGCTAGGGTGGCGAAGTTTGCGTAACGCTTTGGCTTCTATTTGACGAATCCGCTCACGAGTAACATCAAACTGCTTGCCAACTTCTTCAAGCGTATGGTCGGTCGCCATATCAATACCAAAACGCATTTTTAACACTTTGGCTTCTCTTTCTGTCAAGTTTTCCAACACTTCACGAGTGGCATCACGTAAACCTTGAGCGGTCGCTTCATCAACAGGACTGCTAATGCTAGAATCTTCAATAAAATCACCCAAATGGCTATCTTCATCATCACCAATCGGCGTTTCCATTGAAATCGGCTCTTTGGCGATTTTTAGCACTTTACGCACTTTTGCCTCGTCCATGTCTAAGCGTTCGCCTAACTCTTCTGGCGTTGGCTCACGTCCCATTTCTTGCAACAATTGACGAGAAACACGGTTGATTTTATTAATTGTTTCAATCATATGCACAGGAATACGAATGGTGCGAGCTTGGTCGGCGATAGAGCGAGTGATGGCTTGGCGAATCCACCAAGTTGCATAAGTTGAGAATTTGTAACCACGGCGGTATTCAAATTTATCAACCGCTTTCATCAAGCCGATATTACCTTCTTGGATAAGGTCAAGGAATTGTAAACCACGATTGGTATATTTTTTGGCAATAGAAATTACTAGACGCAAGTTGGCTTCTACCATTTCCTTTTTGGCACGGCGGGCTTTGGCTTCGCCCACAGACATATTGCGAGCCACCACTTTCATTTGGTTAATTTCCATACCCAACTGTTGTTCATAGTTGGCAATACGCTGTTGGTAAGGCAAAACTTCGTCCAATACTTTTGCCAAGGTATCGGCAAAATCAGGCTTGCCAGCGATACGGTTTGGCAACCAGTCCAAATTGGTTTCGTTACTTGGGAATGATTTACGAAATTCTTCTTTTGGCATTTTACCACGGCGAATGACGATCTTCATGATTTGGCGTTCGTTTTGGCGTACATCTTCGTACACTTCACGCATCATATTCATGATAATATCAGACATACGCCCTGTTAATTTAAACAGCATAAAGCAGTTTGCCAAATCTTCGTAGGCTTTGTTGGCTTGTTTACTATCACGACCGTGTTTTTCTATGGTTTTTTTGGCGACTAGATAAATTTTTTCTAATTCTTCAAAACGGGTTTTTACTTCTTCAGGGTCAAGACCGCTGGTATCGTCAGCTTCAGCGTCATCACTGATATCATCGCTATCAAGCGATTCTTCATCTTCTGCAACTTCGTCCAACTCATCAAGCTCTTCATCTTTAACGGATTTTTTGGCAATGACAGGCAATTGAATGTCATCAGAGCCTTCACCAATCTCAATATCATCAGTCCCTGCATCTAAAAAACCTGTGATAATGTCCGAAACCTTTTTTTCACCTTCAAATATTTCTTGATACTCTTTTAAGACAAGCTCAACAGTACCAGGCCAAAATGTCATGGCATATTGCACATCACGCACGCCATCTTCAATGCGTTTGGCAATGGCGATTTCACCTTCACGCGTGAGCAAATCCACCGTCCCCATCTCACGCATATACATACGCACAGGGTCTGTGGTACGCCCCGGTTCTGATTCAACCGATGCCAGCACCGCCGCCGCTTCATCTACCGCAATCTCGTCATCATCGCCATCGTTGCTCAGCATCATGTCGTCTTCATCAGGGGCGACATCATAAATTTTGATACCGACATCAGATAACATCTGAATGATGTCTTCAATTTGGTCGCTTTCAGTTACCGAGTCAGGCAGTTGGTCATTGATTTCGGCATAAGTCAAGTAGCCTTGTTCTTTACCCATTTGGATTAACGTGGCTAGTTGGGAAGTTGAATGTTCGTCATAATCGCTCATGCTGGCTCGCTTTTATTATATAAAAATAATTGTGGGAAATATTAAAAATTTGGAAAGAAAAAGTTAATCGTATATTATAGCTGAAAAAATGGGGATTGTTGGTAAATTTATAAAGGGTAAGAATAAATTTTTTTTATAAAACATGCGTCAAATTAACGCCAAAACCCCTTTAACATAACAACAACACGGCAAAATCTCATCATCATTAACATCACAAGCGGTGGGCTAGGGTAGTGAAGTTGGGTTTGTTCATTCATCGCTTTGAACTTTTTTTTACAAGTGCCACAATAACCTTGCTGACATTCAAAATCGGCAACCACGCCCACACGCTGTAACCCTGCCAACAAAGTTTCATTGTCATGCAAATAAAATTGGCTGTCTTTGGTAATTATCCACGCCATAAAAGCAACGGTATTATTTGTTAAAGTTATTAATAAAACTGTTAAAAAAGAATATTACAATTCAAAATCATCAAACGCACCATCGCCCAATTCTGCGTCAATCTGACCGACCAAATAGGTGGTAATCTCCGACTCTTGTGGCGCGACTTGTACATTGTCTGATGACAACCAATTGTTAATCCAAGGGATAGGGTTGTTTTTGCTATTGGCAAAAATAGATGGCAAACCAACCGCTTCCATACGCAGATTGGTAATATATTCTACATACTGTGCTAAGATATTTTCATTTAAGCCAATCATTGAGCCATCTTTAAACAGATATTTTGCCCATGCTTTTTCTTGCTCGGAAGCGACTTTAAAAATTTCAATACAATCTTGCTGACATTCTTGGGCAATTTGTGCCATTTCTGGGTCATCACGACCTGACTGCATAAGATTAATCATGTGTTGTGTGCCGTTTAAATGCAAGGCTTCATCACGAGCAATCAATTTGATAATTTTGGCATTGCCTTCCATGACTTTGCGTTCGGCAAAGGCAAATGAGCAAGCAAACGACACATAAAAACGAATCGCTTCTAAAACGTTAATCGCCATTAAACACAGATATAATTTTTTCTTAAGTTCTCTTAAGCTGATTTTGATGGTTTGCCATGAATGATTTGTTCACTTTCACCATAAAGATTGTACAATTGTGAAGTTTCATACAAATCATCATAATATTTGGCAATGTCGGTCGCACGTTCCAAAATTTGTTCATTTTCCACAATTTCATCAAAAACACGGCTTGGGTCGGTCATGATATTGCGAATGATATGGGTGTAACTGCGTGAATGAATGGTTTCGTAAAACGACCACGTTTCAATCCAAGTTTCCAGCTCTGGTAAAGACACCAACGGCAATAACACCGCATTGGGGCTACGTCCTTGAATACTGTCAAGTAATGTTTGGTATTTTAGATTGCTTAAAAAGATGTGTTGTTCGTGGTCTGGCAAATTAGCAAAATCCAATCTATCTCGTGATACGTCAATTTCTTCGGGTCGCCAAAAAAAATGACAATTGTTTTTCAATCAGTTGCTCAAAAACAGGGAATTTTTGTTGGTCGTAGCGTGCCACATTCACAGGTTGCCCAAAAAACATCGGTTCGGTTAAAGGATTGTTTTTGATTTGGACAAAAGTTGAGTAATTCATAAGCGTCACGACCCTACAGCAATAAAAATGGTGGTTATTATACCGTTTTTGTACAAAAATTGCCATGCCATTTATTCATAAATTCTTAGAACCTGTATTCACAATGTTACGCAGTAAAATCTTACAAGTTTTTTAATCAATATTTATTTGCTTTTGCATGAAAAATGGCTAAATCTT
>CAKMOY010000208.1 GCA_927911235.1 uncultured Moraxella sp. | reverse complement strand
GGTAGTGTCCTGAAAAGTGTGCTGTAAAACTAAACAATGCCAAAGTGAATATCAAAGAAAGCCAAATCAAAAACTTTCTTATGATAAAACATACTTTTAGAAAAGCAACACGTTTTTCTAAACGCTCGCCTTACTTTGTGCCGTAAACGACAGTTATTACCCTCAATGCCAACTGTGTGTTGCTTACCAACTAGATGCCATTCTTCATTTGAAAAGACATTTAAAAATGCAGCCCAGCGTCGGTCGCAATTCTGTCATAGGTTACACGCAACTCTTTCAAACGCCGTTTGAGTGCTCGCGCTGTTGCTAAATCGCGCTTACCCCAAACGTAAGCGACAATTTCGCCACTTTCTCTGTGATAGGCATAGACTAGCCACACTTTATTAGACTTGTTACCGACAAATGTCCAAAACTCGTCTATTTCAAGTGTAGGGTAATGTTTTTGTTTAGGAAATGGCTCAAACTCATGGCGTTTTAAAGCAGCCTGAACTTTGTCTTTGCTGTAACCCGTAATTGCTGCAATATCTCGAATGCCACAACCTCTAACGGTCATTCTCCAAACCTGCTCATCAGCTTTGGAATGACAACCCTTATAGGTAAGGTTATGGTCGCCAATAAAATTACGGCAGCAATCTTTACAAAAATACTTTTGTTTACGATTGCCAGAGTAGCCATTTTTCTTTATATTTTGTCCTTGGCAGCGAGGACATTTCAGAGTTATTTGTATTTTCACACATTCAATAATACTCTGTTCTCGCTGCTTTTTTATTGCTTATTTTTTACAGCACACTTTTCAGGACACCACCAAATTTATTAACAATATGATAAATAAAACTACATACTGGTCGGTGCAGAAAGCCCCAACAATGTTAAGCCATTTTGCACCACTTGACGCACCGCTTTTGACAAACGCAAACGAGCTTGCATTAGGTGTAGCTTGTCTTGGTCGCCGATTTCGTCTTCTTTTGGCAAAATGCGATTGTCGTTATACCATGCGTGAAACAAACTTGCCAAATCTTTTAGATAATTGGTCAAAATATGGGGTTCATATTGGGTTGCCGAGCGTTTGAGCGTGTCTGGGTAGGCGGATAACAGGCTGATTAAATCGGTTTCAATCGGCTTGGTTAAAAGCGATTGGTACTGTTTGCCGAGCGTATCATCGGCACTTAGACCATGCGTTTCTAGTCGCTCCAAGATACTACAAATCCGTGCGTGAGCGTACTGGATATAATAAACGGCATTGTCTTTGCTTTGCGATTTTGCCAATTCCAAATCAAAATCAATATGTTGTTCAGGTTTGCGAGCGACATAATAAAAACGTGCCGCATCGTTGCCAACTTCTTCACGCAGTTCACGCAAAGTTACAAACTGCCCAGAACGGCTAGACATTTGTACTTGCTCTTCGCCACGCCATAGCGTCACAAACTGCACCAAAATCACGTCCATTTTATTTTCGTCATAGCCCATCGCTGTGAGTGCTGATTTCACACGCTTGATATAGCCGTGATGGTCTGACCCCCACACGTCAATAATGCGGTCAAAACCACGGTCAAGTTTATTTTTGTGATAGGCGATATCGGACGCAAAATAGGTAAATTGTCCGTTGGCACGGCGAACGACACGGTCTTTTTCATCGCCAAATTCGGTAGATTTAAACCACAAATTGCCGTCTTTTTCATACAAAAAACCACGTTCGTTAAGCAAATCCAACGCAGGCAAAATGTCGTCTTGAATTGATTTTTCGCTAAACCATTGGTCAAAATGTACGTTAAAATCTGCCAAATCATCTTGAATATCGGTCAAAATGCTGTATAAGGCTTTTCATGAAAAATCTTGTAATTGTCGCCCAAATTGGCTTTGGCATTGTCAATTAAACCGTCAATATGCCCTTCTTTATCGCCAGAAACCAGTGCTTTTTCACCTTTGTCATCAGTTTTGTACACCGCATCATTAGGCACATTGACAAGCATATTTTGCCAATTGGTTTTTAATTTATCGCCAAAATCGGCAAAAATCGGCTTGGCAATGTCTTTGACATAATCCCCTTGATAGGCATTTGTTGGGAAAACAATCGGCTCACCGCACAACTCAAGATAACGCAAATAGGTGCTGGTCGCCAAAATATCCATCTGACGGCCTGCATCATTGACGTAATACTCACGTCCGACTTGGTAGCCGACCGCTTCAAGCAAATTGGCAACGCTCATGCCAAACGCTGCCCCACGCCCATGTCCCACGTGTAGGCTTGACGTTGGGTTGGCGGACACAAATTCTACTTGAATTTTTTTGCCTGTAAAATCTTGGCTCGTGCCAAACTCGCCTTTTAACTGCATAATGTTGTCAAGCACCGCAAAACGTGCATTGTCATTTAAGAAAAAGTTAATAAAACCCGCCCCAGCAATCTCAATTTTGGCAATATTGTCATGACTTGGGATTAGGCTTACGATTTTTTCGGCAAGCTCTCGTGGTTTCATCCCAGCCACTTTTGAGGCGACCATCGCCAAATTACTGGCAAAATCGCCGTGGGCTTGGTCTTTGGTGCGACTAATCGTGCTGTTATTTTGCCAATCTTCTGGCAAAACTTGTTGTGCTTTTAGCGTGTCAATCACCGCTTGTAAAGATTCTTCAATCACAGGAACTTGTTCTGACATAATATTTCTCATTAAAATTTTGTAAAATGTATAAAAAAAATTGTTAAAAAAATAAACGTGCTAAATTATAACAAAATAATTATTTTTTCGGTAATTTTTCGTAATTTTTCATGGTTTTTCCATGATAAATTGTCAGTGATAAAGCAGTCAGGTTAATTTTGGAGTATAATAACCGCAATTTTAAATTTTTTAGCAACCATTTGGGCGAATGATTTTACAAAAAAATTATACAAGCCTATTAAAAAAAGTAAAAATCTCCCAACATAACATGATTAAAAAGGTGAACGAATGTTATTTCTTATTTCAAATGAAACCATTACCAAACTTGGTATGAATGTGTTAGTTCCTGTTTTTATTGCATTTTTATTTTTTATTATGTGGGATTTATCCAAAAAAAATAAAGCGGGCAAACAAGGCACGTTTTGGATTTTTGTTCGCATTGGGCGGTGGATTTTTTGGATTTTTTGATAAAAATGGTGTTGGAATATTATTTTTCACGCACGTTGTAAATTTTTGTTTAAATTTTCTATCACTTTATCAATTTCATCAAAAAGGTGCAAATCATGCAAATGACGTTAGATTTTTCTGATGAGTTAATTCATGACTTTTATCAACAAGTCCCCGAAAACAAACGCTCATCGGTCATTGCCGATTTATTAAAAAATTATTTAGAAAATAGAAAAAAGCCTGAAATTGAATTGCCGTTTGAAGTATTGTCGCAAACCAGACAAGTTGTAACGAATGATTTTATTAACCAGCTTCGTGAACAAGAAGGCATTTAATGACGACAAAATTTTTACTTGATGCCAATGTTTTAATGGCTTTATTTGACAATAAAAATGCCAATCATTCGTTGGTAAAAAAGTGGTTTTCTCATCATATTATTGCTCAAAATAAAGTATGGCTGAGTTGTGCAATCACGCAAATGGCGTATTTAAGGATTTTGTCTTTGCCAAGTTATCCTGCAAATTATAGTTTTAGTGATATTCAACAGATTTTTGATAAGGCAATTGTTAAGACTCGTCATCAGTTTTTGACTTGTGAATTAGATGTGATTCAACATGACATTTTTAATTGGCGACATTTGCAAGGGCATAGACAACTGACCGATGCGTATTTGCTCGCTTTGGCGGTGGCAAATCAAGCCGTCTTGCTAACTTTTGACAAGCGAATTGATTATCATATTGTCAAAAATGCAACGCAACATCATCTGTTAATTTTAGACAGTTTAGAATAAATCCAAAAACTTGATGACAAAAAACCATAAAAACCATGAAAAAAAATAACCACGATACCTTATTTACCACACCGCTTGACAAATCCGCTCGCTTTAGCTTTGATGAACAAGTGGTCGCCTGTTTTCCTGATATGATACGCCGTAGCGTGCCGGGGTATGGGCAAATGCTTGCGATGTTGCCGATTTTTGCCAAACGCCATTGCAATTTTCGTCAAGTTGGCACCAATGGCAAAAAAGTCAGCCGTGTGTATGATTTGGGCTGTTCGCTCGGTGCGGTGAGTTTTGCTTTGGCAGGGGAATTTGCCCCAGATGATTTGCAAATTTTTGCGATTGACATTTCACAGCCGATGATTGACAAGGCAAAAACCGTGCTTGATGAGCATTTTCCCACGCATGACATTAATTTGGTTTGTGCTGATGTGTGCGATGTGGTGTTTGAGCCGTGCGATATGATTGTGCTAAATTTGACTTTGCAGTTTTTGCCTGTGGATAAGCGGTTGATTTTATTAAAAAAATGTTATGATGCACTTACAGACGGTGGCATTTTGATTTTGACCGAAAAAACGCACCTAACGGACGAGCAAGACGATGCGTGGCGTGTGGAGCGGTATTATGATTTTAAACGAGCCAATGACTATAGTGAAATGGAAATCAGTGGCAAACGCAACGCCCTAGAAAATGTGCTAATTACCGACACGCTAGAATTTCATCACGAAAGGCTGGCAGAGGCAGGGTTTGAGCGAAGTTTGACGTGGTTTATGTTTTTAAATTTTGCGTCTGTGGTGGCGTTTAAGTAGGAGAGAAAAATGCTCCGTTTTGCGATTTTTGCTGACATTCATGGCAAATTTTTGTTGCCGTTTAAACGACATTATCCAATTTATGCACAAAACTTGGCGGTATTTTTAAATGTTTTTGTGATAAATGTTTATGTAATACCTACACCACCTTTACCTCATCACTTCCTCTCACCACCTTAATATCTTGGTCAGATGCCCACGCCATCACGTCTTCACGTTTTAGAGCCGTTGCCATCAAGTCTGGAAATTGGTCTGGCGTACAGGCAAACACAGGGATTTTCATACTGGCAAACACGCCTGCCAAATCAGCGTCATAAGACGGTCTGCCGTCATCGCTTAGAGCAAGCAGGATTATCACATTTACCCCTTGTTTTTGTAAGGTGGCGATACGGCTCACCAGTTCTTTGGCATTTCCGCCTTCGTACAAATCGGTGATTAGCACCAAATGGGCTTTGCTTGGCGTTTCAATCTTATTGGCACAATACGCCACCGCTTGGTTGATGTCCGTGCCACCGCCCAATTGCACGCCAAACAGCACGCTGACAGGGTCTTCTAAATCATCAGTCAAGTCAAAAATCGCCGTATCAAAGCACACCAGTTTGGTTTTGACGCTAGGAATTGATGCCATCACCGCCGAAAAAATCGCACTATACACCACTGAGCTTGCCATACTTCCAGATTGGTCAACGCACAGCACCACTTCATCAAGGTCGGTCATGCGTTTGCTTTGGCGAAGATAGCCGACCAGTTTTTCAGGAATGATGGTCTGATGGCTGTGCTGATAATGGCGTAGGTTTGCTCCGATGGTTTTTGTCCAGTCAATGTCGTTAAAACGTGGGCGGTGGGTGCGTTTGGATTTATTGACCGCCCCACGAATGGCTTCGGTGGTTTGTTGTTCAAGGCGAGCCATGAGTTCATCAACAACTTTTTTCACCACTTGGCGAGCGGTTTCTAGGGTTTTTTCTGGCATGGCGGAACGTAAACTCACCAAATCCGCCACCAAATGCACATCCGCTTCCATCACTGCCAAAAATTCAGGTTCTAAGAGCATTTGGGTCAAATTTAACCGCTCAAAAGCGTCTTTTTGCACCACTTGCACCACCGAGCTTGGAAAAAATTCTCTGATATCACCTAGCCATTTGGCAACGTTTGGGGCAGAGCGTCCCAGTCCGCCACGTCCTTTTTTGCCAGATGAATCGTTGTCATAAAGCATATTTAGGGCTTGGGATAGACGTTGGTCGTGGCTGTTTAGGGGGCGTTGGTCGTCATCAACGCCTAATACCAGTTGCCAACGGCGGGATTGTTCGTCTTGATTGGTTGGGGTTTGAGTTTCGTCAAGTTGTGGTTCGGTGATGTCGTTCATAATGGTTTTCTTTTTTTAAGTTATTGAAATGTAGGGGCTTTCCATAAACTTTAGGCTAAATGCAATTATTTTTCAAAATTTAACCACTCGCCCAATTTTTATCCCCACCCAGCAATTTTTGCAAAACCGTTAAATGCGTTTGCAAAAGCGGATACATGGCTTGATTAAGTTGCTGGGTATTTTCCACCGCCTTGCCTTTGGTGGCTTTTTCTAGTAAATGCTTGCGTTCGGTGGGGTCAAGGTCAGCAAACACACGGCGAAACAGGGGCAAATATTCCACAAATTCATCACCATTTAAACGAGTGAGCCAATTTTGCACCGCTTGCAACAACACGTCATCATACAACAAATTTTTGCTCACACCCTTAAAAAACCCCACAAAAAATTGTGCCGAATCTTGGGTAGCAAAAGCGGACGATAGGGCTTTTTGTAATCGCTCTTCTAGTTGTTCGCTGTCAATTTTTTCCGCTTGATATAGCAATAGATTACACAAACCAACCAACATTTTGCTAGTTTGGCTGTGTTGGTGCAAACCATCGCTAATCTCCGCCAACGCTTGCCACCACACGTCCATGACATCGCTTTCCACTTCGCCAAGTAGTAGGGCATGATGAGCGTTTTTTATCAGATCGTGCAGGCGTTCGGCGGTTTCGTTGTCAAGATTTCGGCACGCATACGGCAGGGCGATTGCCACTTTAATGGCAAGCTGTCGCACCAATTCGCCCACTTGAGCCAGCGACATGGCACGAGCCGTCCCATAACGCTCTAAATGCACCAAAGGCGATAGGCTTTGCAAAAGCTCATCGGTATTGTCCGTTTGGTTTGCCAATACGCCAAGTCGCTCCAGTCCCACGCTTGCAGTATGGGTCAAATCGGCTTGTAGGGCAAGCTGTACATCGCTGACCAGTTGGTTTAATTTGGTGGTTTTTTGCATGGTTTCGGTAAGTTTGTTGGCGGACGCTTGCAAAATGGTGTTGCCGTACACCAAATTTTCCACCAACGCCACCGCAAATTCAGGTTTCCATTTTAACAACCACTTTTCACGAAACGTACCACGACTGCCACCGCTGCCCAGCACTTTGCCCCAAGGCACGCCCAAAATTTGCAAACGGTGCAACAAGTGCGATTTTTTTAAGCCAATTTCACTGCGTAAATCTACCGAAATTTCTTTGGCAAGGCTCTCTGGGGCAAGTTTGGTTTGTTTTTGCAAACGCTGTAAATCTTCCAACAGCGGTGCAAGGGGCATATCGTCTGGAATTTGTCCGACCTGATTGCCAAGCAGTAGCGATTGTTCAAGCTGTTGCCACAACAACGGCTCGCCAAAACACAAACAAGCGATACTGCTGTCAATCAACTCTTCAAAGCCGACCGATGGGCGACCACGCACCACCGCAAGCATCTGGCTTAGGCGTACCGCTTCAATGACGGACGCTGTAGAGATGACATGACCTTGTTCACGCAAACGATTGGCGACAAGACTGAGCCAATGTTCATAAATGTCAGCATATTCTCGGTTTTGCCACAGGTGTAAGTACCACATGGGGGCTTTTACCCCTGCCCTATAGCCTTGCGAGCTTGCCAAACGTGGTGAAGTCCACGGAATCCAGGTGGTTTTTACCTTTGATTGGGCAAGTTTTTTTGGCAAGGTTTTGATGATGGCGTTGTCGTTTTTGCTGTTAAAAGTTAGGGCGTTGCCGTCTTTGTCGGTCAATTCGGCAAACCGCTTAGGGTCAAGAGCAGGGACGTGCCACGCCCCACACACCACCACAATCACGTCATCATTGTGGGCAGTTTTTTGATGACTGGCAATTTGCTGACGCATATAGGCTTCACGCTCATCATCACCAATGTCATCATCAAGATGGGTTTGAATGTCATCACGTTCTAAGAGTTTTTGGCGTAAGGCAAACATGGCATCGCCCACCGCATCAAAAGTTGCCAAATCATCGGCTAAATCGTCCGCTTCACGATTTTGCTCAATGGTGTCATTCCACCAATCTTCACCATCGCCATACCCTGCCAACTGTGCCAACACGCCAATGGGGTCATGTTTTAGGCGTAAGGTCAATTTATCATCGTCTGATAACTCACTTTTTTGTGTTTCGGCAAAATCGGTGTTAGCGTCCGTTTCGGTTTCGTCAGTTTCGCCATCATTATCCGTTTGGTTTTCATTGTCCAATTGGGCTTGTTTGGCTTTTTCAATGTCCGCCACTTGTTTGGCAAGTTTGACCGCCACAGGCAAATCAATAAACGCCACTTCTGCCCCATATTTCATCGCCCATACGGTTGCTTGATATTCTGGCGAAAATTCGGCAAAAGGATAATAAAAATGCGATTCTGGATAATCGGTGGCATAGGCAAGCAAGGCAACAGGTGGTTTCATCTGCCGATGGGCAAGCAGGGCTAAAAGCTCGCTACAGTCGCTCGCCCCTTCAATCAGCACTTTGGCAGGTTTGAGTTTGTTTAACACCGACAACAACCGAGTGCTAGAACCAACGCCATGATGACGAATGCCAAGATAATAGGTGTTTTTGTTTGGTTTTGACACGATAAATAACCTTTTAGCGTGTTAATCTTTTCCCTCCCCTAACCCCTCCATTAGGGAGGGGAATTCCCTCCACCTTTGGGGGAGGGCTGGGGTGGGGGTAAATTTTTTTGGCACATTAGTTTTTATAAAACATCATTCAAATTGATGATAAAAACTGGGCATAATCTTTGCGTTTTTTGGAGTACCGTTTCCAAATATTTCTTCCAATACCGCCTTGTCTTGCACAGGGTCTTTGACG
>CAKMOY010000207.1 GCA_927911235.1 uncultured Moraxella sp. | reverse complement strand
TGGCTCGTTGTGCCTTTGCCAATTTTTGTTGGTATTGTTTATAGTATTTTGGGTTAGTGATTTTTGTTCCGTCTGAACAAGTTGCTAAATCTTTTAGTTCCTAAATCAATACCGATGGATTTTGTGCCTTTAGTTTGGATTTTTTCTGTTTCAATGACTATACACACATACCAATGATTACGGCTATCTTGGACAAAACAACCTGTTTTTACTTGATATTTTGATAATCTGTAACTATCCCATAGTTTAAAAATGTGTTTGCCATAACTTATCCAACCATCACTATATTTTATTGCGACTTTTTTAAAGGGAATCCAACCTAAACTTTTACGGCTTGATTTAGGATTAGATACTCGCCATTGTAATTTTGTTTTTTTAAATTGTTTTCTGCGTAATACATATTCTTCTGTAATGGCTTGTACGGTTTGACTATGTAAATCACATTCTTTTGATGTGCCTTTGGTATATGGGGCTATATCGTAAGCGGATAGGAATTTGTTTTTTTGTTTTAAATACTTGTAACTCAAGTCATTAACGTAGTTCCATACGAAATTAACTTGCTTAGCTAATTTGGTCAGTACTTTAGCGTGTTTGTCTTTTATACTAAACTCCACCACAATAAACCAACCATATACTCTGCAATAAATGGGATAATGTAAAACAATGTGGTACAAGTTAAGACAGACCATTTTGCAAGGGCGTTACACTGGGTGCAACAAGTTGGGTGGGGTATAATTTTGAGTTTTGGGAAAAGACAGGTAAAAATGCCTGTCTTTTTTTTATTGCCTTATTTTAACACATAAACTGGCGGGCGGGTTTTTAGGTACCAGATGTCAAGGCGGATAAGGCGACTTCTATTAGCCGTCTATCTCCATCGCTTTGTAATTGCCCGTCAGGGGAAACGGGTAAAAATGGACGGGCTGGTAGTGTTACTGATTTGACTTTTGCAAAGCCGTTTGGCGTGGCAAAAACAAGATGGGATTTTTGTTTTGGTCTGATTGTGCCACCAAAATGATGAATGCGGGCATAAATCATATTCGTGCCAATGGTGGCGGTTGTACTGCTTGCCGAACTTGTAACGCTGTCTTTTAACTCACCCGTATCGGTCAAGGTTTTGCCATTACCAAAGGCTTTACGCACCCACGCCTGTCCACCAAAGGCTTCATTTTCAAAGTTATCGGCGGTCATTGTCTCTAATTCTGTGGCAAGTCGTTGCATAATAACACGACTATTACTGGCATTTCTTAGTAATTGAGCTAAGGTGCTGTGGGCTTGGCTGTCGTCTAGGTTGATAATGAGCATTGGCAAAGTTTCCTAAGTTTGGTATAATGTGGATATTCTGCAACGAGTCCTGCGTGGGCGGGGGGAGTAACACACTTAGGTGTGCCAGTTCGGTTACGGTTCGAGTCCGTCAAAGTTGCAGATTTTTTTATTGGATTTTGGCAAATACATTGCCATTAATAGACCCTTTAATGCTGTTTAAATCTTGATAAAACCCACTTATCACTTCCGCCCCATTCTTGGTCATCTGCACCGTCAGCTTAAGCACTTTATCATCAGACATTTTATAAACAAGCAATAAATTGTTATTTTGGGTGTCCCAAAGTTCCCAATCTGGCTTGCCAAACTCACGCACAATTTTTTCTAACGCCACTTCGTCCAATGCGTCATTATGGGCGGTATGGCGTGTGTTTTTACGCCCTGTAATGACCTTATCACGAAAACCAACCACAGGCGACAGTTCGTCCAAATCAAGCCCTTCTTTCTCTGCCAATCTTTCAAAGGACTTTTGGGGCAATACGCCCACCCCATAAGTCCGCCCCTGCACTTGTCCATTGATTTGGCTTTGCCTGACCCACGCCAAAAACCCCGCCACTCGCACATCAGATGCCATATCTTTGGTAATTTGGGCGAGAGCGTGTTTTTGTCCTAGGGCTTGGCAGGCTTTGTCATACCAAAGTTTATCAAACAAATGACTGGCAACAGGACTGCCGCCAAAGCCATTTTCGCCCAAAACTCGCTCATCACTTTGTTTAATGCCCACCTTTTCGGCTTGTTTTGTCGTGATTGCCTTGACCGTGCATCGGCAACCAAAGCCGTTTGGCGGATAAGAATGCGACCAAAAGGGGTCATCGTGGGCATAGACCGCTCCGTGCCTTGCCGAGTGGCTTGGACGGGTACGGCGGTCTAGGACAGCGGAATATTGCCAATAAGGGTGGGTGTGAGCCGCTTCTTTCATTCGCTCGTATTTGGCACTCATTACAGCCGTTCGGCGATTGGTGTGATAAATGGTTCTAAGACGGCGATTTGACCCTAATTTTACTTGTTCAAGCTGACCTGTTTTTGGGTTTCTTGCAAGCGTTTCACCCCACCAGCCCTGACTTATCAAATAAGGCTTGATGGTATTTTCAAAGCCCTTATAGCCTGTGCCGTCCGTCATTGCCTGCTCTATCGCTTTTTTGGTGGCGGAGAGCATATCAAGAGCGGTCATTTTGGCGATTGTGAAACTTCTTGCGTGAGCCAAAGCGTGCGTGTCCGTCCAATCCCAGCCGATGTGCAAGCCTTTGGATTTTAGGTGTTCAATGGCTCGCTCGGGCGGCATATCAAATAAGGCTTTTAGCTCTTTATTTGTGAGTTTATCAATACTACTCATCTTAATTTAGCCCCATTTCTTGCTCGGTTTGTAGCCGTGAGAGTGTATCAGCGATAAACAGCATTTGAGTCAGTTTGTCTTGCAGTTCGTCAATGTTCATTTTGGGGTAGAGGCTGGCTAATTTTTCCAAAAGTGCAGTTTCATTATCCAGATTGGCATTGTCCAAACTGGTAAAATCATTCAGCATTTGCACCACTTGGGCGGTCAAATCATCATCACTTGGCACGCTATCGCCAATTTGTCAGACAAATCGCCCTGTGGTGCGAAGGATTTTTCACTAAAAATTGGGGGTGGTTGGTACGGTGTTTGTAGGCATTGGCTTGGCATTTAGGGTAAATTCATCAGCCGATAAATTATAAGCCCGCTCATAATAGCTTTGATTAAAAGACACGCCAAGAGCGGTCAAAATCTGGTCTCGCTCCGCTAGGGTTTTGTCGCCCACCTCGTCTTCATATAGCACAAATTTGGGTGGACTCACATTGTGAAAATTAAGCTCACAAATCCACGCCAAAAGCGTATTAAAACAGCTCTCTACCACTCGGCAATCATTATCACGAATGTCTTTTGTTACGGTAAGTCCTGCCATTGCACTGGCGTGGCTTGTGTCTTTTTCGGTGGTTTGGTCTTGACCCAGTAAGGCGATGTTAATCTCGCTACGGCAATAACGGATAAAGTCGTCAAACACCTGCGATGAGCCTGTTTTGCCTGTGGCTTCTTTGATTTCCACGCTACTGTCGTTGGGGATTGTCGCCACCGCATTGCCCATTAAGTCTTCTAGGGCGTCAAGGAGCTTGTTGGTGTCCTCGTCTGTGTTGGAGCGTGGTTCGTGTCCAATAATCCAAGGTGAGCCAAACTTTTCGGCAAATTCTGCCCAAAACTTTAACCCGCCACGCTTAAAGACGGTCGCCCAATACACACAAGACAGCTCGGCTGTGCCATAAGGATTGGTAAAGCTGGCGTTGTTGGTCGGGCAAAGGATTTTAAAGGGTGGTGGCGTGGTCTTGGTAATGCCGTCAATCAGTAAAAGCTCGCCATCAGCGTCAAAGCCTGTCCATTCTTGGGGGATTGCGATGAGTTTGACAGGTATCCAAACACCATTTTTAAACTGCCAAATCACTTCAATGGGCTGATAGCCATACAACACCGCCTCTAAAATCTGCCCAATCAGCCCATAAATGTCTAGGCTGTCAAAAATCTGGTCTATGACGGCTTGCTGTTTGTCAGACAAATCGCTGTCAAGGCGGTAATTTAAGCTCGCCACACTTGCCTTGCGACGGCGTACCGCACCGCTGACAATGGGGTCAATGAGTAATTCACGATACGCAGACAGGCTAGATTTGCCCAATCGTTTTAGGATAATGTCAGGGTTTGGTAGGATTTGACTAAATCCATATAACCCAAAATAACGGTGGGCGGTGGCAATTTGGGTGGAGAGTTCTTTTTTGTCTAACTTAGGGGCTTGGGTAGGGTTTGTCATTTAAAATCCTTGGGTGAGTTTGCTTTTTCTTTTAACTTTGCGAGTGGCAACCTTAATTTGTCCAACATTGAGTTCACGGCTGGCATAATGAGCAAGCAATAAAGCAATACCTGCGTCTCCGTGGCGTTTTTTACCATCTGCACCCTGCGTGCGAGTGGCGGGAATGCGTGGCACGCCATTGATGAGCTCAAAGGCTCGCAAGTCGTTTAAAATATCTTCGTCTTTGGGTAAGTCGTCCAATGTGCCGTCTTCTAGGGCGGACTTAAAAGGAGCGGTATGATTGCGATACCAGCTTTCAGACAGCATAATGGCTTGGATAACATCTGCCCCAAACTTGTCTTGCATTTTTTCAGCCAATGACTGACCGTTACCCCTTGCGTCAAACGCACCGCCACGCAAATTGGGCAATCCTTTTAATAAAGCAATCATAATCTGCTCTTGCTGGGCAAAGGGCATATTGCCCAGTTCTAGGATAAAAGGTGGTTTTAGGATTAAATTTGGGTACTGCAAAAGTGGCACAATCACAGTTTTGTCGCCACTTCTGGCAAAGTCTTCGCCCACAAAGCTAAGGCGGCTTTTATCTAAGCCATCAAGGAGTGGCTCTAAGGTGTCTGCTATCCAATCATCAATTTCTTTGGCACGAATATGTTCAGGTAACAAGGCAAACTCGTCATTTTTATCAAGACGAATGACAGGCGTGTAGGCATTCATACGACTTTCAATCAAAGCACGGTTTAGCCATTTGCCACCACCATTTTTAGGAATACAATCCAGCTCTTCTTTGGCATCTTCGCCATAACTTGCCCGAATGTCCGCTATCCACTCGGTTTCGCCCTCTGGCGTCCACTCTATGCCAAGCCTTAGACAAATGCGTTGGTACAAACCATCGGCAATGGCATCATCAAAGCTAATACGGTGCAAAGAATAAGGTTTTTTGCCTGCTCTGATGTCATTGACAAGCTCGTTAAAGGCATTGTCCACCCCATCGTGGGTAGAAATGATATGCACCTGACCGCCCCACATTAACAGAGCCATCGCTGATTTTAATAGCTCTGGCAAGTTTTCGTGGAAAGCTGCTTCGTCCAAAATGACACGCCCTTGTTTACCACGCAAGTTGTTGGGGCGAGACGACAAGGCGGTAATGCGGTGTCCTGATGCAAAACGAATGACAAACGCCAAAAATCGCCTGTCTGTCATTGCCGTCCACAAAGACCTCTTCAGTCTCTTCCACTTCGCCTGCCACCAAGCCATAAAACTTCGCCCAGTTGCCACAGTCATTGATAAATTCTAACGCCATATCTTTGTTATAGCCGACATACCAAACATTCATTCCATTTGTCTTGGCTGCCAAAAGAGCCGAATCAGCCGCTTCGCCCCAAGTTAAACCAATACGCCGTGATTTTTCACACACTTTAACTGCCGATGTGTCAGCACACCAGCGTTGTTGGTAGGGTAATAGCACCATTGGGCTACGAGAAATGTTGCTAATTTCCTGACTAAATTTGGTACGTTTTGGCTGGCTCATTCCCCAATCCCCAAAATCTTACGGCGGATTTCGTCAGCTGTTTCGTCAGACAGCCCGCCTTTTTTAACCACTTTGGCAACTTCGCTGGCGGTTTGTTCAATTTTGACTTGTAATTTGGCTTGATATTCTTTTAAATTGGTACTTGCCGAAGTCAAAGCAGCGATATTTTTGGAGGCTTTGGCAACCATATTAAATCGCTCAACCGCCCCCAAATTGTCCATATCACCAATTTCTACAAGTGCGTCAAATAATTCGGTCTGCACCATTGCCATCAGTGCTTCCGAGCGAGTGTCGCCTTCATCAGATGCACCCTCTGCAATCAGCCGTGCCGCCTCGGTGCTTGCTTTGATACTGGCAAAGCGTTTTTGTACTTTTGAACCGTAGCGATGGACGGCACTTCGGCTGATTTCATAGCCTTGCGATTTTAGCCAGTCGGCAAGTTCGGTATAGTTGCCAAAGCCATTGTCGGCAAGTTTGCGTTCTAATTCGTGGCGGATAGGTTCTGGCAACCGCTCAACACTGCTTCTTTGTGCCATAACATACCCTAAGATTGCCAGTATTTGTCAGGTCGTCCAATCCCCAGTGGACAATCGGTGGTGTGCTCGGCAATGTCCACGCCTTGATAAGTTAGGTCAGCATACCATATGCCATTGGGCTGTTTAGTAAGTTGGATAAAGCTGGCATTGGATAAGTATTCAAGTTGCTGACGAAGTTCTAAGGCGGTAATGTCAGCATAAATCCCGTACATCACATCCAGCAAAAAAAATCTCGCTGGTGGTGTACGGACGAGCCTTGTGCAGGGTATTGATGATATGCCAACGCATACCTTCGCGGCGTGCTTTTTCGTTCATTGTCTTTGGCTCTCCATTTTATACAGGTCGGTCAAGGTTTTTTGAATGCTGTCCATTTTGGCTTCTAGGACGGCTTGGTTACGGATATAATCTTCTCGTAGGACAAATTTTTCGGGCAAGACGGCTTTTTGTTCGGCAAATAGGGTTTCTAAATGTTCAACCTTGTCAGATAATTTGTCTTGCATCTTTTGGCGTTCGTCTTGCTGGGCTTGAAACTGAGCAAGGAGCATTTTGCCAAAGCCCCAGCACACGCCCAAAAATGACAATAAAAAACCAACGAGTTGCCAAAAATCAATGTTAATAAAAGTCTTATCCACTTATTGCCCCCTTGCTTTGCCAGTTTCAAACTGGGTTTGGCACACCACACACCTTTGACAACCTGCGACTTTTTGTTGCCTTAAAAGCGGAATGGGTTCATCACAGTCAATGCAATGGGTGCGGGTGGGTAGACTTGTCTTTTGGGTCGCTTGTCTGATTTGGTGCTCCAAAATCAGCTCACTTTGCATTTGGGCTTGGTCTATGGTGTCGCTCACAGGCTCTCTCCTTTGGTGGGTAGGACGCTACCGCTCTGTGCAATCAGACAACGAGCAACCGCATAACCGCCAACACACCCAAGATAAACCAGCCATAATTGCCAGTCGGTGGTGTTTAATCGCACAAATTGAACGCTGGCAATCAGGCTTGCCACATTAGCCCAAAGGCGAGTGTGCGACAGCCGTCCTGTTTGTGGGTTTGTGATAAGGTCAAGAATTTTCATTGTCAAACTTATGCTAAAATTTGGGGGATATTATGCCAAGATGGGCGTGATAAGTCCTTTAAAGCGTTTTAAAAATTGCTTGGGTGGACAGTTTGATGACAACAAAAAAAGATTTGCTAAAAACAAGTCTTGTTGGTATGATATGAACAGAGCTACTAGATAGCCAAAGCCCCTAAGTTTATGCTTGGGGGCTTGTTTTTGGAATTAAAATAAGAATTTATCTATCGCAAAATAACTGGCGGTAATGCCAAAAATACCAAACCATACAATCACACCCAAACAGCCTTGACTGGGAGAGTTATTTGAATGAGTTGGTGTAGGTAAGTTTAACCGCTCTCTTTGATTAGTAAGATGTGTTTTTCTTGACTGGTCTAAGACTTCACGGATTGCCTGACTTCTATCAGAACATTCAATGGATAGTTTTTCAAATATGCTTGCCTTATCCAAGTCTTTATGTTTTTTAAAAATTTTTGCCGACCATTCAAAAACTGTTGCAAGAAAAAGCTCGGTATAAAATAGCATTCGGATTTGTTGTGTTGCTTTAGGCTCATTATCCGAACGCTTGTAGGAGCGAGATTTTGCATAAGTGTGAACATTTTCTAAGAGCCATTGTAATTCGTGTTTGGCTTCGTCAAATTGTCCAGATTGTGATAAAAAATAAGGTAATCTGGTAAAAGTTTTTGCAGGATAAGCGGTATCCAAAAAGCCATATTCTTTAACCAAAAACAAGCATTCTATGGCTAAGTCCCATTCCTTACCCTCTTTGAATTTGGTGGCATAGCCATTTAATTTGGAAATATCCTTGGTGGACAATAAGTCATTATCAAAGGACTTTCTAAGATAGGGTTTATTGGGCTTTAATAATGCGATGGCTTCATCAATGATTGCCTGACTGTCATTTTTTAATGTGTCCAATTCCATATTTGTCATAGGTTACTCGCCAAACGCTCCAATCACTTCATCCAATTTCATATCATCAGGCATTGGCAAGCCAAACCCTGCTTCATAATCGCCAAGCACAGCATTGGACTGTAAATGTGTTTCGTAGGTGCTACGAGCCGTGCCATTTAAGGCGTAATAGCGTTTTTGTGGGTCTTTTTGGGTGTCATAATACCAAACTTGCCAAGCGGAATTGCCATTTAATGAGACATAACGACAAGCCGAATAAGAATAATTGCCCACGATTTTGCTTCTGCAATCTACCGTGCCTTGTTTAAGCTGAATATAGGCAAGTTGCAGGCTATCAAAGTCTTCACTGCTCGGCTTGGTGGGTTTGTTTGCTTTGGGTGTTTCGGGTTCTTTTGATGGTTCGGTGGTTTCTGTGTTTGTGGTAGGCTCTTTGGTGGTGTCAGTGCTAGGTTCGCCACAGGCGATGAGTAGCAAAGGCAAGCATAAGGGGATAAATCTTTTCATATTATAAATCCTGATTGGCTGAGTTGTTTTTCGTGATAAGCAGGTATTGACGGTATCTTAGAATGTCATCTAGGCATTCACAGTCTTTTTTGAGTTTATCTATTTTTGGCTCAATGTCGTGTTTGATGGCATTACCCATTGTGGATACCCAAGCCATAAGACAAAGCACCGCCACACCCATTCCCCACAGACTGTCCTTGCCCAAAACCCATTGATAAACATCAAAGTAAAATAAGCCAGCATACATCAAGGCAACCGCAACTGTGGATAAAACAAGCTGAAACCGCTTGCGTTCAAAAGCAATGATTTCATCTTGCATTTGTGCCTGTATCTGTAAAATCTCATCATCGCTACAATGCCCAAACATTTGCCAAACGCTTTCCCCTGCCGTGCTGAGTGTGATGTTGGCTGTTCCTGCCTGTATGAGCTTGTTAATGTTGCCGTAAAATTTATTATTCATAACACTCCTGTACCGTCCAAAATGGCGGTCTTATCAATTTTTAATCATAAATAAATATCGCCTTTTGCTTGTACCTGTGAACCGATACTGCCGTGAACGGTATTTTGGAAAGTTACCCCTTCATTGTTGCCTATGCTGGGACTATCCGCCAGTAGCATCAATAATATCTGTTTGCGTACTTGTTCGTTGGCGATGCGATACTTTTCTACAATAAGCTGTTCTTCATTGCTCAAATTGGGTTGGCAATCACCCCTACCCATATTCCTATCTTTGCCATATACCAAATAATCTAATGAGTAGCCTGTCAGCTCTTGAAGTTTGGTTAAAAAATCTATGTCTGGCTGACGCTCATCATTCTCATATCTTTGCAATGTGGCTGTGCCAATGTTGAGATTTTTGGCAAACGAATGGCGTGGCTCTTTGCCGCGAATCGCCAAAATCCGCTGACCAATGGTTAATTTTTCCCAGTCTTCCATAAATTTAACCCAAATTGATAAAAAATTATTGACAAATTTAATCCTTTCGGATTAAAATACACACATCACACAAACTTACCTTAAATCACACATTTATCCACAGGAGTTGTTATGACTACCAAAACCGTTGAACAGGTCAAAGCCGAGTACCGTGCCAAAGGCATTCCTATTGCCAAAGTTGCTCGTGAGCAAGGCTGGACACCGCAAGAAGTCTACAAAGTCTTTAATGGACAAGCCAAAGGACATTTTGGGCGTTCGCACGATATTGCGGTATTTTTTGGTTTAAAACAGGGCGAAATGCGTGTCTAAAATTTCGGTATATTCTAGCACACATTTGCACATTTTACTACTTCAACCCCTTATTTTATAAGGTTTTTAGGAACAAAGATTATGGCTAAAACAGTTGAACAACTTAAAGCCGAATTTGCCACAGAAGGTAAAACTTTTGTCTCTTGGGCAAATGAACGAGGCTACAACCCCACTTATGTCAGCCGTATCATCAATGGCTCGGTACAAGCCAAATATGGCAAGGCTCACAAAATCGCCATTGAACTTGGTTTGATTGATAACAACAGCTCTTGCGATGAAGTGGATTTGGGTATCCGTTCCACTGATTTAACCCAGATGGAGCAATGGTTTTTGTCCATTTATCGTTCATTAAATGACGAGGATAGAAACACCATTGAACGCCTGTTGTCATTGATGGATTTGGAAAACAGTTGGGGAGATGGCAATGAGCGGTAAAGGCACTCGTATCCTGCAAGTTTTTAAGGCATTGCATAACCACCCCTTGATTGGGATTAGCAATAAAGAAATTGCCGATAACTTAGGATTTACCCCCACCCAAGTCAGCCGTGATTTGGCGGATTTAATCAGTGAGGGCTTGGTGCAAAAACTGGACAATGGCAACTATGCGTACAGTATCCGCACCCTGCAAATCGCTGAAAATTATCGCAAACAGCACGAACGGCTAAAAGCAAGAATGGACGAAATCCAACGCAATGTCGGTATCGGCTATTAGGTAAAAATCCCGATGTCGGGATTTTTAAAAAAAAATTAACCAAAGCAAAAGGTATCAAAAATGAGTGAAGCCACAAGCGTAGAAGTCATCACCGCTGATGTCATTAACCAACAAGCCCTGCACAGTATGCAGGTGATGGAGCAATGGGGTAATGGCGAGGTGTATAACGAAGCCACTTGGATTGAACGAGGTCGCCAAGCGGTTGTCAAAACCTTAGAGGGTATGTTTGAGCTTGGCAAGGCGTTGATTGTCCTAAAAGAACATACTGAACACGGTCGTTTTGTTGAGTTAGCGGAGCAAGAATTTGGCATTAAAAAGACCGAAGTGGCAAGATTGATGAACGCCACCAAACGCTTTGCCACCCCACAAATGCAAAAAGCTCAGCCCAAACTTATCACACTTGGTAAATCCAAACTGCTTGAGCTTTTGGTAGAAGATGACGACACCCTAGTGGAGCTTGCCGAAGGTGGCGATATTAACGGTAATAAGCTGGACGATGTGGACAGAATGACCATCAAAGAGCTACGCCTAGCCCTGCGAGAAGCCCGTGAGGATAGCAAAGCCAAAGACAAGGTAATGAGCGAGAAAAATGCCAAGATTGATGAGCTTGCCGAAAAACTTGCCAAAAATAAAAACAAACAGCCCAAACCTGCCGATGTCGCTCGTGAATTATCGGCACAGCTGGCAAGTGCAGAGGTATCGGCTCGCTCCGAGATTAGTAAGTTAAAAGACATCTTTGACGGCTTTGTCGCTCACAAAGAAGCACACGGAAGCGACCATACCGCTCTGATGGTAGGGGCTATCAATCAGCTTATCCTAGACTGTGAAATCCTGCGTGGGCAATACCTGCTACCAACGGACGCTCCAACAGGCGAAGTCCCTGTTTGGCTAAAAGATGAGCCTATGGGAGCGGATGATCAAGATATGCCGTTGCCTTTTGATTATTCAGAAGACGAAGTGTAATAAACAATCATAAGGGTCAAAACAATGGCAACCGACAATCCAGTATTGATAGAACGCCTAGGCGAAATCGCCAAAACCGCCCAAAACCTAGGGCATGGCGAAAAATCACGCTATCTACAAACCAAAGCGGACGAGCTGGGTATGAGCGTCTCAACACTGTATCGCAAGCTAGAAAGCGTAGCGGTGAAGCCCACTCGCAAAGCAAGAAGTGATAAAGGCGAGATGACTTTGACCCTTGATGATGCCAAACTCATCAGTAGCGTGGTGATGGAGGGTATGCGAAAAAATGGCAAACGCATTATGACGGTGGAGCGAGCGGTAATGATGCTTCGTGCCAATGGCATGATACAGGCGTGCCACACAGACGGCACAGCATTGTCGGTGGGGGCGATTGTGCGTGGGCTAAAAGCCTATCATCTGCACCCAGACCAACTGTTAGAGCCTGCCCCCGTGGTGTCTATGAAAAGCCTACACCCAAATCATCTGTGGCAAATTGACCCCAGTTTGTGCATTTTGTATTACCTGCCACGAGCGGGTAAAGATACAGGACTTCGTGTCGCAAGCCACGACGAATTTTATAAAAACAAGCCCGCCAATGTTGTCAAAATCATCAATGACCGTGTGTGGCGATACACAGGTACAGACCATACCAGTGGGGCGGTGTATTGTCATTATTATTTTGGTGGGGAGACTTCGGCAAATTTGTGCGACTTTTTTATTCGTATGATGTCGCCCAAGGCTGACATTGGCAAAGACCCTATCCGTGGTGTACCAAAGATGGTTATGCTAGACCCTGGCTCTGCCAACACCAGCTCGGCTTTTAAGACCTTATGCCAAGCCCTAGATGTGGTGGTGCAAATCAATAAGCCTAACAACCCACGAGCCAAAGGGCAAGTGGAAAAAGCCAACGACATTGTAGAAACACATTTTGAGAGTGGCTTAAAGTTTGTGGAAGTGAATGACATTGATACCCTAAATGCCTTGTGTGATAAGTGGCTTCGTTATTTTAACAGCCAAGCCATTCATTCACGGCATGGTTTAACCCGCTATAAAGCGTGGCAAAAGATAAAGTCGGACGAACTTGTCATTGCCCCGCCAGCCGACTATTGCAAATCGCTCGCTCTGTCTGTGCCAAAAGAAGCCAAAGTTACCCCAGAGCTTGAAATTCGCTACAAAGGCAAAGTTTATGATGTGTCGGCATTGCCTGTACTTGTCGGACAAAAGGTGCTGGTTGCCCAAAATCCGTGGGAAGTGGACGGTGCTAGGGTCTGTGTACCGACGGTAGATGGTGTTGGCGAGAATTGGGTGGCTGTGCCAGAAGTGCTATTTGATGAGATGGGCTTTCGTGAAAATGCCGTCATCGTGGGTCAAGGCTATAAGGCTCACAATGACACCAAAGCCCAAACCCACGCCAAAGAACTTCAAAAAATCGCTATGGGGACAGATACGCTTGAACAAGCCGAAGCCAAACGCAAAGCCAAGGCTCTGCCGTTTGATGGCAAACTTGACCCCTATAAGCACAACGATACGGTACTTGACAATGATAACACGCTGTATATGCCCAAAAAAGGCACACAAAGCGTAGAACAAAGCCGTTATGAGCGAGTGATTGCCGAGCCTGTCCTATCCAAAGTGGACATCGCCAAGCAATTAAAACCACGCCTAGAAGCACTCGGAGCGGATTGGAGCTTGGCGGTCAAGGTACTACAAGAACGCTATCCTAATGGCATTCACGCAAGCGGTCTTGATGAAGTGTTTGAGGTTTTGACCGAAAGTAGCGTGCTAAAAACGATTTTAAAAATTGCATAAGGATTAGGAATGAAAACCGCCTTTAACGAGCTTGGAAAATCTTATCAGATCGTAGCAAATGAGCTGGGCATTAGCAAAACCGCTCTTGTCAATGCTGTGGTTCACGGTGTTTTTCCAAGCAAAAATACCAAACAATTTAAGGCAAATCTTGCCGAGTATTTTATAAAAAATAGGGTCAGCGTGCCAAGCATTTTGACCCAAACCGAAAACCCCAAAACCCCCATAAGTCAAGATAAGGATGAACTTATGCTACTTAGAAAATCCACCCTAAACCCCCAAACTCGTCGCCATTTTGGGCTTGCCAAAGACCCCTTTGATGACGAAATCCGCTCATCGGACGATATTTTTAAATCTGACGATGTCCGCTATATCCGTGAACGCCTATATGATGTGGCGAGTAATGGCGGGTTTCTTGCGGTCATTGGCGAGAGCGGTGCAGGCAAATCTACCTTGCGTGAGGATTTGCACGACCGACTTTTTAAGGACGGCAAAGCCACTACTCTCATTGAGCCGTATGTGCTGGCGATGGAGGATAATGACATCAAGGGCAAAACCTTAAAATCAGTACACATTGCCGAGGCTATCCTAGAAGCAGTCGCCCCAAGCGAAAAACCCAAGAGAAGTCCAGAAGCTCGTTTTCGCCAAATCCACAAGGCTCTGACTGAAAGCCACAAGGCGGGCAATCGCCACTTGATTGTCATTGAGGAAGCTCACGGCTTGCCCATCCCCACCTTAAAGCACCTAAAACGCTTTTATGAATTAAAAGCAGGCTTTGACCGCTTGCTTGGCATTGTGCTGATTGGACAGACCGAGCTTGCCACCAAGCTGGCTGAAAATAACCCTGCGGTGCGTGAAGTGGTGCAACGCTGTGAGATTGCCACCTTAGAACCTTTGACCGATGGTAAATTGGCGGGTTACTTAAAGCATAAATTTGAGCGAGCAGGGGGCGATATTAAACAAATCCTAGATGAGTCCGCCCTTGATGCCATAAGTCAGCGTCTAACCGTTAAATCTCGCACCAAAGCTTGTACGCACGAGCATAGCCTACTTTATCCTTTGGCGGTCAATAACCTAGTCGCCCACGCTATGAACGAAACCGTTTATTTGGGTTTTGATAAGGTAGATAGCGATATTATCAAAAGCATTTAAATACCGATGCCAAAAACTCGCTGGGTATGCTAATGCTTGATGAAGCCTTGCAGATTTTGATTAAGCGTGGCGAGCTTGACAAAGAAAAACTGGCAACGGCGATTATGAAAGCCAAAGATGATTTATTTAAACTCAACCAAGACAATGACGACCACTTGCTAAAAATGCGACTGTTTATGACCGCTCACACTTTGCAATGTCGTTATCGTAAACTAACTTAACCAAACCTGCGGAGTATTTTATGACCGAACAAACCCCAATCGCTAATACCGCCATTCCTGACGGCTACCGTCTAAACGACAAGGGACACCTTATCCCCCTTGATAAAATCAAGGAAATTGACAAGCTACGAGACGAAACCGTCATCAATCTTGTCAAACAAGCCCTAAGCCTACAAATCCAAATGCGGGCGGTAAAAGAGCAGTTTTTTGCTGAATTTCACAACTTCGTAGAACTCTCCGCCCAAGAATACGATACCCAAATTGGCGGTAAAAAGGGCAATGTTACCCTAATGAGCTTTGACGGCAAATACAAAGTGCAAATTGCTATCCAAGATAACCTTGTGTTTGACGAACGCTTGCAGGTTGCCAAATCCTTGATTGACGAATGTTTGCGTGATTGGACAAAAGACAGCAACGACAACATCAAAGCCATCATTGACAACGCCTTTGCAGTGGACAAAGAAGGCAAAATCAATATCCGCCGTGTCTTGTCCTTGCGTAGCTTAAATATCACGGACGACAAATGGCAAAAGGCAATGCAAGCGATTAGTGATGCCACACAGATCATCTCATCAAAAGAATATATGCGGTTTTATGAGCGAGATGAACACGGCAAATATCAACAGATTAGCCTTGATTTTGCCAATCTTTAACCCCCTAAATCAAAACAATGGCAAGCGTTGGTCGCCTTGTCATTGTCCCAAAAGACCAACTTTAAAAGGTAACATATTATGAACAAACAAGAACTCGTTAAATCTGTCTATGACAAACTAGACGGTTTGCCACTCAAACAATGCGAGAATGCGGTCAATGCGGTGCTGGGTAGCATTAAAGACGAACTGGCAAAGGGTGGCGAAATCAATCTGGTGGGCTTTGGCTCGTTTGCCATCAAAACCCAAAAAGCCCGCACCGCCCGTAACCCCAAAACAGGCGAAAAAATCCAAGTCCCAGCCAAAAAAGTCCCATCGTTTAAAGCGGGCAAAGGGCTAAAAGAAGCCGTTAATTAACCCCACCAAGCCCAAATGATAAGCAGGGGTAAGCTTTGCTTATCATTACCCATTAAGGAAAATCAAAATGAGCCAACACAAAACCAAAAGAACTGCGTTAAATAAGCCCAAACTCATTCAGCTTATCCATATCGGCAAAAGTAAACTGTGCCTTGATGACGACACTTACCGCTCGCTCCTTGTGGCAATGACTGGCAAAGACAGCACCAAAGCGATGACTATCAGTGAATTAAACAAGGTATTGACAAGGTTAAAACAGCTTGGATTTGTGGTAACACATAAGAAAAAAAGACCCAGAGCCCATAGACGATAAGGCAAGTCTTGACATAGAACAACAAATCAAACTTATCCGCCATCTGTGGCTGGATTTACACGCACTGGGAGCGGTTAGAAATGAGAGTGAGCAAGCATTGGCAACTTATATCAAAAATCAAACCCAAACCGCCATAGATGATTTGGATAGTGAGCAAGCCAGCAACATCATAGAACGCCTAAAAAGCTGGCGTAAACGGGTAGAAAAACCAAACCAAACCAACACTTAACCAAAGGAAGCCAAAATGAGCAAATCCCGCCAACACGAATTTAGTCAAGCCCTATATGACATCATTTATCACGCCCTGCTCGGTCAAGGCGTGGATAAGACACAGGCGACCGCCATTGCCGAAGAGAGTACCGACACCGTGCTTGATGAGTTTGGCGGGGAGAATTTGTACATTCCAAAAAACATCTCAGGCAAAGCCGCCCGCCGTAACCGCCAAATCTATGATGAGTTCACAGGCGACAACCACGAAGTCCTTGCCAAAAGTATGGCGTAACCTTGCAACGCATTTACGCCATCATCAAAGAACAACGCCAATTTGAGTTTAATACCCGCCAATTCTCCTTGTGGGACGATTGATGTTATCCAAACGCCCCACAAAAGGCGGTCAAAAACGGTCAAAACCGCTTTTAACGCCCCTATCCCACCAAATCCCCATCTTTGCCCAAAATACGCCCCAAAACCCCCAAAATAGCCCCTAAAATCGCCCATTTTCAAATCCTATTAAAATCCTTAAATTTCCCACCAAATTTCTTAAAACGCTTTAAAAGACCATAATACTAAAATTTTGCATAATAGCCCAAAATTACATTGGATTTTGTTATGCAAACCATACAACACGAAATCTTTATCGCTGGCACACGAGCTGATAACTCAGGCAAAGAAGTTACCATCACGCCTGACGACCTTAATGCCATTGCAAATGGCTACAATCCGAGCTTTCACGAAGCCCCCATCGTCATCGGACACCCTGATGACAACGCTCCCGCTTATGGCTGGGTCAAATCCCTATCCGCCAAAGGCGACAAACTGTATGCAGAGTTTGGCGAAATGGACGAAGGCTTTGTGGAGCTTGTCAAATCTGGGCGTTACAAAAAACTCTCCGCCAGCTTCTACCCACCCAAACACCCAAGCAACCCTAAGCCTGATAACTGGTATTTACGCCACATTGGGTTTTTAGGAGCGTTGCCCCCTGCGGTCAAGGGCTTATCGCCTGTGAGTTTTAATGATAATAGCGACGGCGTTGTCAGCTTTGGCGAGCTGTCCGAGAGTGAAAAACTTGTCTTTGATATTAAAAGTATCTTTGCCAGATTTTTTAATTTTAGTGAACCACCTGTCAGCCAAGACGATAACCCCAATCCAAGCTTAAGCACGGATGAGCCATCAAAAACTAACACCAGTGGCGATAAATCTGATAACCCTAACCCAACCCCCAACAACCAAAGCGAGACTGCAATGAATGAATTAAATGATGCTGTGGCACGAGCCGAAAAAGCCGAAGCCGAACTTGCTAAGTTTAAAGCTGAGCAAGCCAAAAAGAGCGAGATGTGGCAAATGCCGTCAATGCCAATTTTGCTGAGAGCCTTGTCAAAGATGGCAAGATTAAGCCCTGCGACAAAGAGCTATTGACCCAAGTATTAAACTTTGCCGAATTTCCAAACGACACCACTGCTGACTTTGGCGAGGGCGATGACAAAAAGCCATTGGCGGTCGCCTTTAAAGAATTTTTGGGTAACTTGCCAAAACAGCATTCGCATTTGACCGACAAAGTTACCAAAAGCACGGTCAATTTTAGCGAAAATATGTCCCACCACGAGCGAGCCACAGCCTTGATGAAATCCGAAAACATCAGTTATGAAGAAGCTGCCCGCCGTACAGCTTAATTTTAAAAAATAATTTAGGAGTATATGATGAGTGCAACACATCTATCACATCTGCGTGGCAAAGATGAAGTCTTAACCAATCTTGCCTTGGGTTATATGCAGTCGGATTTTATTGGCGAGCGGATTATGCCTGTGGTTTATACCGATAAAGAAGGCATTAAAGTGCCAGTTTTTGGCAAGGGTTCGCTCGTGGAATATGAAACCGAGCGAGCGGTCGGTGCAGCAAGCAACATCATCACGCTTGATAAAACCACGACAATGCCTGTGGTGCTGGAAGAACATGATTTGGCGGCAGGCGTGGACTACCGTGAACAGCACGAAAGTCAATTTGACGAACATGCCAAAGCCACTCGCCGTGTGGTACAAGGCGTACAACTTCGTCAAGAAGCTGAAATTGCTCGCCTTATTCAAACAAAATCGGTCTATGCCAACGCCCATACCAAAGATTTTACCTCTGCAAAATGGACGACGGATGATGCCGACATTCAAACCATCATTGACGATGCCAAAGAGCAGGTACGAAGTGCAACAGGCGTAACGCCTAAGACATTGGTGCTAAGCGGTCAGGTCTACACCCAAATCCGCAGAAGTGCCAAACTGCGTTCACTGATTAGCGATAATGCCAATAAGCCGTTATTGAATATCGCTACGCTTAAACAGTTACTTGAACTTGATGAAATTTTAATCGGTAATGCGGTATCAATCCCAGTGGGTAACAAGCAAACCAAACCGATTTGGGGCAATTTTGCCAGCCTTATCGTCCGCCCAGACCAGGTACCAGGCGGTAATGATGAGGGCGTACCTGCGTTTGGTTATACTTTCCGCCGTCGTGGGTTGCCTGTCGTGGACAGATATGATGGTGAAGGCGGTAAGGTGCAATATGTGCGTTATACCGACATCAGAAAGGCTGCTGTCGTGGGCGGTGCGTGTGGTTTCTTATTTGAAAATGTGATTTAACCTTTGGAGATTAAAATGACCAAAATTACCCAAGAAGACTTGCAAGCCTTGATTGCAAAAGAAGAATACGCTCGCTTTGGCGAAACCTGCACCGTGTGTGCCTTAACTTTAAAAAGTGGCTATACCGTGATTGGTAAATCTGGCTGTATTGACCCTAAGCAATTTGACGAAAACATTGGGCGTAAAATTGCCTTCAACAATGCCATTAACGAGCTGTGGGCATTGCACGGCTACCACATCAAAAACACACTTTTGCAAGGGGAATAACAATGGCAAATCCAACCAAATCGGCAATCGTTGCCGTTACTATGCTGGCGATGAGCGAACTTATCGGCAACCGTTTTGTATCCGCCAAAGGCAAACAAGCCACAGCCGATGACCCTATTTTTGGTATCGTGCCTGTGGACGCAAAATCTGGCGAGTCCGTAGCAGTAGAAATTTTGGGTGTAGGCATTGTGGAATCTGGCGGTGCGATTGAGCAAGGCGACAAAGTGGCTTCCGATGCCCAAGGCTGTGCCATCAAATCCGAAACAGGGCAATTTCTTGCCCTATCATCGGCAAGCGGTGCAAACGAACCTGTCAAAGTCCTATTAAGATAAGGGGAAAACCAATGAAAAAAGTGCAAGTAAACACGCCTTTAATCCTTGAACAAAATGGCGAAATGGTGCGTATCGAAACAGGTCAAATCATTGATTTGACGGATGAAGTATATAGCGAGGTATCTGCCCATACCACGCTACTTGATGACGAAATGTCAGATGAGCCTGTTTTTGAACCTGCGGACGAGCCAGTTGTTGAGCCACAGCCAATGCCAGAAATTCAAGATGAGCCAACACCTGATGAAGTTGCTCCACAAGTGGACGAAACCGCTAATGGCAACACAACCAGCGATGAAGTGGCTACCACCGAAACTGCCGAACCTAAAAAATCCACTCGTAAAAAGGCTTAACTAAAAAGGCTTAACCAATGAACCACACCGCCCCTTATATCAGCCGTGAAGATATGGTCGCCTTGTGTAGCAAGGTAGAGCTTATCCAGCTTAGTCGTGATGACTTGACAAACCATTATGATTATCAAGGTTTCGAGCCTGATTGGGCGGTGGTGGATAAGGCAATCAGCCACGCTTGCCAAGTGGCGGACGGTTATTTGGCGGGGCGTTATGCTCTGCCTTTGCAATCTGTGCCAACGCTTTTAAATACTTGGTGTGGCGACATTGCCCGCTATTGGCTACACAAACGGCGGATTAACGCCAGTGAAATGCCAAAAACCTTGCAGACTGCCTATGACGATGCTTTAAAAATGTTAAATCTCGTTCAAAATGGCAAAATGCACCTATTTGCCACCGACCTAGCCAAAAACGAAAACGCCTTACACAAAGAGCGTGGGGCGTATCGTGTTCGCTCTCGTGGCAAGAGTGATTGGAGTGGTTACTGATGGCGGAGAGTATTACTTTGGCGATTTTGGCAAGTGTGCAAGAAAAGCTCCGTCAGGATTTGCCCAGCGTAGAAGTGGACTTGTTTCCTGATAATCCTGCCACTTATCGCTTTATCCACGCTGTGGGGGCGGTACTGATAGGCTATCAGGGGTCAGATTATGAGATGACGGACGACACGCACGCCATTGTTCAAACTCGCAAATTAACCTTTTCGCTTACCGTTTTTGGGCGTGGTGTCCATCACGATAAAGGAGCGATTGCTTTATTGGACAAGGTGCGAGCGGTCATCACAGGCTTTCGCCCCAAGCATTGCAACAAAATTCATCTATTAAGCGAACGCTATCTGCACCAAGACGGTGGGGCGTGGCAATATGAGTTAAAGGTACGCACCGAGACCCAAAGCGTGGAAGTTTGCCAGCCTGATAACCGCCCCAAAGTGGTGCAAGTCCACACAAGACAGCCCACAGACGAGCTAAATCCCCAGTTAAAACCAAAAACCCCTTAAAAGGAGTATTTTATGTCTTTTCATCACGGCACCGAAACCAAACGCATTGACGGTGGTTCTAGCCCTGTTTATACCGTTAATGGGGCGATTACCGCCATTGTGGGGACTGCTCCCATTGGTGATGTCAATGTGCTAACCCTATGCCAAACCAACAAAGATTTTGCCAAGTTTGGTGGGGACGAAATTACCAAAGCAGGCTTTACCTTGCCTGACGCTGCCCATATCTGGACACGCTACAAGGCAGGCATTGCTTATGTGGTTAATGTCTGCGACCCTGCTCGCCACAAGACAGTGGTGGCGGACGAAGTCTTGACAGTTGATGCCAATACCTTAACTGCCAAAACAAAAAAGCCTGCCATTCAAAACGGCTACACCGTCAAAGACGGTCAAACCGTGCTAAATGCCAACCAATACACCATTAACACGCTGACAGGCGAGATTACTTTTAACGCTCGCCCCACCGCCCCAACCATTACTTACACCTACACCGACCCTGCCAAAGTTACCGAAGCCGACATTTTGGGCGGATTTGTAGCAAGCAGTGGCAAACGCACAGGACTTGAACTTTTGACCGAAGGCTTTGGTAAATTTGGGGCGGATGCTAAAATCATCATCGTGCCAGAGTATGACAAGACCGCCACAGCAAGCAGTGCAATGATTACCATGGCAACCAAACTAAACGCCATCGCCTACATCAACGCCCCCAAAGGCACAAGCCTATCTGCTGTCCTACAAGGGCGTGGGGCGACTGGCACGATTAACTTTAACACCAGTAGCGATAGAGCCGAGCTGTGCTATCCGTATGTCGTAGGTATTTTGGGTACAGAACACCTTGCCACGCATTTGGCGGGTCTTAGAATGAAAGTGGATGTGGACAAAGGCTATTGGCATTCAAAATCCAACCACGAGCTACTTGGTGTAACCGCCCTAGAAATTCCGCTCACTGCTCGCATTGATGACCCGCAGTCCGAGACCAACCGCCTAAACGAAAAAGGCATTACCACCGTCTTTAACAGCTATGGCACAGGTTTTAGAGCGTGGGGCAACCGCTTGGCGTGCTTTCCATCCGTCAGTCATATCAAAAACTTTGAAGTGGCTCAAAGAACAGGCGATATGATTGATGAGTCTATTCGCCAGTTTGAGCTGCAATATGTGGACAGACCGATTGATGATGCGTTGATTGACAGCCTAATTGAGTCTATCCGTACTTATTTGGGAACGCTAAAATCCATTGTCGGCTATTCGGTAGGACTAGACCACGATTATGATTTGGTGGACGCATTTAGCAAAGGTCAAATTCCGCTGGTCTATGACTACACACCAAAACTGCCTGCCGAACGCATTACCAATGCCAGCGTAATGACAAGAAAATACTTGGTCAATCTGACTGGTAAGAAATAAGGGGAAAAGCAATGCAAATTAACGCCATTTTTAACGCCAACATTTATGTCAATGGTAACAGCCTACTAGGTCAAGCCAGCGAAATCAAGCTGCCCGATGTGGAAGTCAGCCAAGATGAATACAAGGGGCTTGGGCTGGTCGGCACGATTAAACTGCCAAGCGGTGTAGAGGCGATGGAGGGGGAGATTACTTGGAACAGCTTTTATGAAAATGTCTTTGCTACCGTCTATCATCCATTCAAAGCGGTTCAGCTGATGGTGCGTGCCGACATTCAAAAGCACGACGCACAAGGCTTGGCGGCGGAGGTGCCATTGGTTACCATTCTGACAGGCACATTCTCCAAAAACCCCTTGGGAAGTTACAAACCCAAAGAAAAGGCGGAGTTTTCCAGCACTTTTCAAGCCCACGAAGTGCGACAGCTGGTGGATGGCAAAGAAGTGTTTTATTTTAATGCCTTTAAAAATGAATACCGTGTCAATGGCACGGATGTGCTGGCGAACTTTCGCCGTGTGGTTGGTGCTTAAAGGATTTTTCTTAAAACCCTTTAAAAGACCCAAAAGCCCAAACTCTCTAAAATACGCTTATCGTTTGATGAGCGTATTTTTTTAACCTTTAATTATGGAGTTTGTTATGTCAAACCAAAACACCACCCCAAACCCTGCCCATCTTGTCCAAGAACAGCTTGGCTCATACGCTACCATTACTCTGAAATTTCCGATTAAAAACGGACTTGGCGAAACGGTAAGTGAGCTGAAAATGCGTCGTGCGAAAGTTGGCGATTTGCGAACGATAGGACAAATGAAAAATGAAATGGAACAAGAGCTGGTGTTATTTGCACGCTTAACAGGGCTTGTGTCAGAAGATTTGGATTTATTGGATACCGCAGACTATAAGCAACTTCAGGACATTTTTCGCAAGTTTAGCGAATAACAAAAACGGACAACCTGACCCCAACTGGCTTGATAAGCTCTACGATGCCATTGCCGACCTTGCGTGGTGGTATGGGTGGAGCAGTCAAACCATTGATGAGCTTAGTCTTGATGACTTTGATGTGTGGCTAAAACAATTATCCCGCCAAGTCAAGGCGGGATATGGAAGGGGTGGGGTTTAGGTGGGTTGGTTTTCAAGTTTGGCTACCAACCTTGCCCAGTCTTTTTGACGGCTTGTTTATTACGTTTTGAAATTTGGTATTGGTCGTAGATGAAAGCCACAACCACAAAAGGCAATAAGATAACAAACAACGCCAAGAAGAACATCAAAATCATAAAAGGTATCATTAGCCAAGCCATATCCTACCCCTACTATCTAATTAAAACAACTTAGGAATATTGTAACCTATGGCGACCGAATTATCAATTGTTATTAGTGCGTCTGCAATGATTGGTGGGGCGATGTCTGCCATTCGCACATTGACAGGCGGGCTGGACAGCGTTCGCCGTAGCTCAAATATCTTAGGTAACGAACAAAGACGCCTTAGAAGCGAAATAGACCGCTTAGGCACATCATCTGCCGTGCCTGCCTTGCAACGCCAATACGAACGGCTTGGCAGGACAATGCGAGACTTGCGAATGAACGCCGTCCAGCAAGCAGGTATCCAAACTCGCTTAGAAAATAACCGTCAGGCTCGTGCCGATATGCAAGGCGAGATAATGGGCTTGGTGGGGGCAGGCTTGACTCTAAGTGTGCCGATTAAACTTGCCATTGATTTTGAAAGTGCAATGGCAGATGTCAAAAAAGTCGTGGATTTTGGCGACAATCCCATTATTGCCAAACAAGGCGTAGAAGCCTTATCCAATGAGATTTTAAGATTATCATCCATTCGTCCTATGTCGGCTACCGACATCGCCAATATTGTGGCATTGGGCGGTCAGTCAGGCATTGCCAAAGAGCAGTTAATGCAGTTTGCTGACAGTGCCGTCAAAATGGGTGTGGCGTTTGACATTTCCGCCCAGCAAGCAGGTCAATCAATGGCGGAACTTCGCTCCGCCTTTCAGTTAGACCAAAAAGGCGTGGAAACGCTGGCAGACAAAATCAATTATCTTGGCAATACCACTCCTGCCGCCGCCAAAAGCATTATGGAAATTGTTCAGCGAGTGGGAGCGTTTGGCGAAGTGGCAGGTTATAGCACAGGCACGGTGGCGGTGCTTGGGGCGAGTATGAAGGGCTTTGGTATCGCCGAAGAAGTGGCAGCAACTTCCATCAAAAATATGATGTTGTCTTTGGTGGCAGGCGAGACCGCCACCAAAGGGCAAATTAGTGCGTGGAAAAAGCTCGGCTTTGACCACGAACAAGTTGCCAAAGATATGCAGACCAATGCCGAAGGGACAACACTTGCAGTCTTAAAAGCCATTAGCAAATTGGACAAACACGAGCAGGCTTCCACCTTAAAAGAACTGTTTGGCTCTGAGTCTTTGCTGGGCATTGCCCCTTTGCTTGCTAATTTGGGACTGATTGAAGAGCGACTGGCAGGCATAAAAAATGCCAGTAATTTTGACGGCTCAATGAATAAAGAGTACGAAGCCCGTGCCGAAACCACCGCCAACAATATCCAACTTCTTAAAAACAATATGGCTCATTTGGGCATTGCCATTGGTTCGGTGGTATTGCCTGCCCTAAATGGGCTGATTAACGACATCAAGCCCGTGATTGAAAGCGTGATTGGGTTTGCCAAAGCCAATCCTGTGCTTGTTGGTACATTATTTAAGGTGGTGGCTGCTCTTTTTGCCTTTAAAGTAGGCTCATTGGCGGTACGGTTTGGACTTAACCTATTGGTTGGTGGATTTTTGTCAGTTTACGGCTCATTACTTAGAGTATTTGGGGCGTTTAGGCTGGTCAATGCATCCATTCGTCTTTTTCAGATGGGCAGAGCTGTCTCAGCCTTGCGGTTGTTTGGGTTATCTGCTCGCCAAGCTCGCACTGCGATTAGTCTGTTTACAGGTGGGTTTAACCTCATTCGCTCAGGGGCGACAGGCTTTGTATCTGTACTGGGTAAAATCATGACTTTTGCAAGGCTATTTGGTTCATCGCTTGTCAGCGTAGGCGTAAAAGTCGGTCAAGCCTTTATGATGATTGGGCGAGTGATTGCTATTGCAGGACGGGCAATGCTTACCAATCCGATTGTACTTATTGGCATGGCAATTGCTGGTGTGGCGTATCTGATTTATAAAAATTGGGATACGGTTAAGCCTATACTTGTTGGTTTTTGGCAATCCATCGTCCAGTCTGCAAGCAGTGCATGGCAATGGCTTGTCGGTATCTGGAGCGGTTTTACCGCTTGGTTTGGTAATCTTTGGACGGGCATTACTGCTTGGGCAAGTAATGCTTGGACGGCAATAACCACTGGAGCAAGTACTGCTTGGAACTGGCTTGTTGGTATTTGGGGCGGTTTTTCTGCTTGGTTTGGTGGGCTGTGGCAGTCGGTGCTGGCGGTTACGGTAGGTGCGTGGTCGGGTATTACTGGCTTTTTGGGTGGTATCTGGGCGACGATTAAAGGCTTGGTGTCGGCAGGTATTGCAGGGCTGTCTGCTGTCATTCGTGGATTTAGTCCTGTGTCTGCGTTTTCCACCGCCTTTTCAGCCGTTTGGGGATTTTTGGGTGGCTTGGTTGGTCGCTTTCGCACCTTTGGGGTCAATATCGTTCAAGGCTTGATTGGCGGTATCAAATCTATGGCAGGGGCGGTGGTGTCGGCAATTAGTAGCACAGTGGGCAATGTGGCAGGCACCGCCAAAAGAATGTTAGGCATTAATAGTCCAAGCCGTGTTTTTAAAGCCTTTGGTTGGATTTGTCAGTGAAGGGCTTGCCATTGGTATTGATGGGGGCAGTCAAAAGCCCATTAGTGCCATCGGTCAAGTTGCCACAGGGATAACCGCAGGCTTTGGGGCAAAAATGAGCAATCTGTCGGCTGATGTTTCTGCCAGTGTTTTGACCCATCATAGAGAATGAATGGGGTAGCCGCCCAAAGCACAGGCAATATTACCATTCATTTTAACCCTACCATCAATGCAGGTGGCTCTGATGTGGGTAAAATTGAAAAAGCCTTGCAGTTATCGCAAGCCGAATTTGAAAAACTGTTTAACCGTATGCAAGCGGATAGATTACGGAGAGCCTACTGATGTATGCAATGCTTGGGAAAATTGGCTTTGAGCTGACCCAATCGTTTACTGCGATGAGTGCTACCCACACCGCCCGTTTTGCCTATCACGATGTGATTGTGGGTAAATCCAGAACACAAGGCTTGGGGCTTGACCTTGCCAAATTACGATTTTCATTAAGACTGCATTGGCGACTGGGCGATGTGGAGGCAAGTTATCAGGCTTTGCACAAAGCCTTAGAAAATCAAGATGCACTAGGGCTGGTATCAGGGTCAGGGCAGATGATGGGCTTTTTTACCCTTGATAAAATGAGTGTTACCACCACTGCTACCAATGAGACAGGCGATGTGCTGGCGATGGATATTGAAGTTGAGCTGACCGAATTTGTGGGCAACCCCACTGCTTCTAATGATACCCCTGCTCTTGCCACCCTTGATGGTGTGCCACTTTTATCACAAAAAGAGGATAGTATCAATGCACCCATTGATATAGAAACGGCAAGCCTAATGGCGGATGTGGGGGCTTGGAGCAGAAGTGAAAACTTGCTTGACGGCATTTCATCAAAACTTGCCTTATTGAATGAACTCAAAAACGACCCTGCTCGTTATGCTTTGACTTTGTCCGAGATTGTGTCGGACGGCTCAAATATTGTTAAAGGTTTATCAAACATTCCTGCCCTATCTGCTTATGCTGATAAATTGGACGGTATGGGCAGTTTTGGTAGTGCAGTATCTGACACACTAGGCAAGGTTGGGGTTGGTATTGGGGCGGTGCAAGCAGGCAATTTAACTGGGGCAAAGACCGCCTTTACAGGGCAATCGGAGCAATGAGCATTGGCAAATCCACCGTGTCTAAACTCACCGCCAAAATCGCCAGTAAAAAACCATTAAAGGGGCTATTTAGATGAGTAGCGTACTAATCCACACCTGCAATGAACACGACCGCTTTGACTTAATCGCCCATCGCTATTATGGCACGGTGGATGAGATTGGGCGGATTATGGACGCCAATCCACAGCTTGCCCTATCTGAGACCTTGACCGCAGGCACAACCGTGCTTGTACCGATTATCCAAAAATCACAAGCCAAAAATACCAATCTACCCCCTTGGTTTAGAGACTGACCGTTTAGGGATTAACAATGATACAAAACACCGACAAGCCCAAATTTGCCGTCATCTATGAGCAAAAAGACATCACAAACGCCATCACGCCTTATCTTTTGGAAATCACTTATACTGATTATCTCTCCGACCAATCGGACGAGATTACTTTAACGCTTGAAGATGTGAATGGCGACTGGCTGTATGATTGGTATCCTGACAATGGCGATGGCGTGGAGCTGTCTTTGGCGGACGATATGGGCGAGCTGATGTCGCTTGGGCGGTTTGAGATTAGCGAGATTGAATACCGCTATCCACCGTCTGTGGTGGTGTTAAAGGCACTCTCCACAGGCATTAGCAAGGCAAATCGCACCAATCAAGCCAAAGTCTATAAAGACACCACCCTTGCCGACATTGTCCGCACGGTGGCAAAACGCCTAAATCTGTCCGTAACTGGGCAAATCAGAGACATTAAAATCACCACCGTTACCCAATATCAAGAGCGAGATGTGGAATTTTTGACTCGCCTTGCCAAGACCTATGGGCATAGCTTTAAGATTGTGGATAAAACGCTGGTCTTTTATGATAATGAAAAACTGGGCGAAAATGAGGCGGTGGCGGTGCTGGATAAAACTTCGGTCATTGATGTGCGTTTTCGTGATGTCATCAAAGACACGCCAAGTGAGGTACAGGTTTCCACCTACAACACCCAAAGTAAACAAACTATTACCAAAACCGCCAAGCCCAAACCCAAAAGAAAAGGGGCAAAACCTACCACCACCGACACCCTAAAAATCACCGCCCCCAACAATGCCACAGATGGCGAAGCACAAGCAATGGCAAATGCCCACGCCCAAAACCAAGCTGATGAGCAAATTGCAGGGGAGATTGAGCTGATTGGTAATGCTATGTTGGTGGCGGGTCAGACGATTTTGGTGGCTGACTTTGGCAAATTTAGTGGCAAATATCTGGTCAAACAAGCTCGCCACACCCTAAGCAATCAAGGCTTTTTAACCACGATTGAGATTAAAATGCTTGAATACATTGACCCAAAAATGAGCGACCCAAAATCAGAGCCTAAGCCAGAGCCAAAAGGCAACAAAACACAGGAAAACACTCAATGAACTACGCCCATAACAACCTATCCGCCACGCTCCAATTTGGCGAAGTGAGTGAGATTGACCCAAAAAGCCACAAAATAAAAGTAGCTTTGGGTGCTTTGGACGGTATGGTAAGCGACTGGCTTCCTGTCATCACAATGGGAGCAGGTGGCAATCAATTCTACGCCTTGCCTGATTTGGGGGCAACCGCTGTGTGCTTGATGAATGCGAGTGGCGACGGTGGCGTGGTGCTTGGCGTGATTTATAATGACCAAGATACCTCACCAACCGATAATGGTGAGCTGTGGATTAAAAAATTCACAAACGGTACAGCCATCAGCCACAACCGCCAAAACGGACAAATCATCGTAGAAACAAGTGGCGATGTGTTAATAAAATCCGCCAACCAACTAAAACTAGATACGCCTGTTACTGAATGCACAGGCGATATGAATGTTGCAGGCACAGTTAGAGCGGGCAATGATGTAATTGCAAGTGGCACAAGCCTTAAAAAACACACGCACGGCGGTGTCGCTGGTGGCAATAGCAGAACTGGTGCACCTTAGATTTTTCTTAAAACCCTTTAAAAGACCCAAATTCCAAAACCTCCTACAATACACCCAATCACTTTGGGTGTATTTTTTTGTAGGTCAAAATGACAGCCACCAATCACCGCCATTGGCAACTCTCACACGACAGCACGGCAATGACTGACATTGACGACATTCATCGCTGCATTGAGATTATTTTGACCACCAAAAAAGGCTCTGATGTCCTGCGTCCGACCTTTGGCTCAGGACATTTGGACTATCTGGACGCACCGACTGATGTTCTTATCCCCAATGTGGTGCGTGAAATTCATCTGGCAATTAGCACTTGGGAAAAACGAGCCATCATCAAAGACATTTATTTTACAGGGCAAGCACCGCATTTGACGATGATACTGGATTGGCAAGTGGCGGACAGTGTCAAAGGCGAGATTTATAAAAGCGAATTTATACTTAAAACATAAGAGCATAGGGGCAAGGCGTGGCATTACCAAAACGAGAAAACCTTAAAATCGTGGACGATGACATTGGCACAATTTTAAGCCAAACGATTAAAGACTACGAACACCGAGCAGGCAAAGTGCTGCAACCTGCTCATATTGAACGCCTACTCATCAATACTTTTGCTTATCGAGAGCTACTACTTAGAAAACAGCTTAACGAAGCCTATCGCCAACAACACATTCCTTACGCAACAGGGCTAATGCTTGATGTCGCTGGGGCGGATTTTGGCACAAATCGGCTTTCTGCACAGCCTGCGGATACTGTTTTGGAATTTAGCGTTAGTCCTTCTGAGATTGGCAATTTAACCATCCAAATTGGCAAAGGTACACAAGTCTTGGCGGGTAATGTCGCCTTTACCACCACAGAAGGCGGACAGCTGACTCAAAACCGCCCAAGCATTACACTTCCTGCTGTCTGTACGCAAACAGGTACGGTGGGCAATGGCTATGCCGTAGGGCAAATTAGCACGCTGGCAACTCGTCCACACCCCACCATTAGTGTATCCGCAAAAAACACCACCATTAGCCAAAATGGGGCTGATGTGGAAAATGACGACAGCTACCGTGAGCGGATTATGCTTGCTTTTGAGCGGTTTAGTAACGCAGGCTCAAAAGGGGCGTATGCGTATTTTGCCCGTTCGGTCAGCCAAGAGATTATTGATGTCTATGTGGGTAATGCCATAGACCGTCAAGGACAGCCGATTGGCGGGACGGTGGCGGTTCATTTGCTGGGCAAATCTATGCCTGTCTCGGACAATCTGATTCGTGAAGTAAATAAGGCGTTGAATGACGAAAAGGTACGCCCCCTATGCGATACCGTTACCGTCAATTCTGCAAAAGTGGTTAATTTTACCCTAAATGCCGAGCTGACCGCCTTTACAGGGGCAAATGCTGATGAAATCTTGGCGAATGCCAAAAGTGCTTTTAATGCTTATAAGCAAGAAGTGGAAAGCAAATTAGGGCAAGATGTCGTTCCCCTAAACATCGCCAAAACTTTGCAAGTGGTGGGCGTTTATGATGTTAAGCTCATTAGCCCTGTTTTGACCGCCATTGCCCCTGACACGGTTGCCATTTGTAACAACATCAATATTCGCATTGTGGGCAAACCGATGGCTGACACCTTGACCGACAATTCACTGATTTATGCCGATGTCATCGCCAAAGAGCAAACCTTTACCGCTTTGGCGGATTTGGGTTTATCGCTTGATGATTTGCCAACAGATAAGCTACTGATACGCTTGATTGATTTGGTGGATAGCGAGCATTTACCCATTTTGGCAGACAGTATGAGCGTGGCGGGAGTGGATGGCTATTGGCTTGCCGAGAGCGATGAGGCAAGGCGAAATCTCATCAAAGGAGCGTATGACCTGCACCGCTATAAAGGCACGCCGTGGGCGGTCAAAGAGATTGTCAGACGACTTGGCTTTGGCAATGCCACACTCATCGAGGGCTTTGGTGGCAAACGACATAATGGCGAAATCACAAAGCGAGACGGTGTGTACAACTACGGGCATTCTGACCGCTGGGCATATTACCGCATTATCATTCACGAACCTATTACCCTTGAACAGGCGAACCTGCTTAGAAAGACTTTGTCCGCCTTTGCCCCTGCTCGCTGTATCTTGTCTGCTCTTGATTTTACACAGGCAAGCATTCGGCATAATGGCAAAATTATCCGAGATGGCAGATACACTCGTGGCACGGCTTAAACGACTTTAATTTGTAAGGAAAAGATTATGGCAAACTTGCAAGAAACACCCACTTGGGAAGCTGGTATTTATCAGTTTGAAACCTCAGACCCTGTGATGGGCGGCGAAAACGGTATTGACAATAGAGCTCCAAGACAGCTTGCCAATCGCACGCTGTGGCTAAAAAATGAGCTGGCAAGGCAGATTGGCGAAATCAATCAATCGATTGCAAATGCTAATAACGCCAAGGCAGACAAAGCGGTACAATTTACTGCAGGCAATGGCTTGACAGGCGGTGGCGATTTATTCACCCATCGTACGCTATCACTTGGCACACCCAGTAAAATCACCGCAACCAGCACCAATGTGGCGATCTCCAATACCCATAGCCACGAAATTGATAAAGCAAGTACGACTGTGCAGGGCATTGTCCAGCTTAATGACACCTTAACCAGCACAGCAATCAATCAAGCTTTGACGGCGAATCAGGGTAAGCGACTTAATGACATTAAGTTTGATAAAGTAGGTGGCATCATTACAGGTCATGTCTTGCTTAACTATCAAAATGATTGGGTGGGATATGGTGCAAACAATCCCACAGAGGGTAAGAATGTTTTCTTTGATGGTGCTGTCAATGGTATTAACCGTGGTGGTATTCAAATTGTCAGTCGTGGTGGTGGCAAATACGATACGGTGCTAACCGTAACACCCGAAGGAGCAACCAATGCAGACAGACGAATCACAGGTTTGACAGTTTCTCGAGATGGTTTACATGCCCACGCCTACGGACATCTGCATGAGTATTTTGTCAAAACTCGTGACAATCAAACTATTGACGGCTTAAAGTCCTTTTCTAGCAGTATTACGGTTGGCTCGCACAATAACTGGGGCAGAGTTACCTTTCCTTTACCAGATAATACAAACTGGGTCATTGAAACCAACCCTCAATACAAAAGCCTAGGGGTTGGACAACCCGCCTTTCGTTTTAATTATAATGACGGTGGCAATCGTATTTTTTATGATTTGGTTAAATCCAATAAAAGCGAGAATATTGCTTATCAAAGTTGGACTTCTGATCATTTTGTTGCTCATGATGAGGTGGTTAATCATTTGACCAGTACTGATGCCAACAAGCCCTTATCAGCACTGCAAGGCAAGGCTTTAAATGAGCAAAAGTTTGATAAGGCAGGTGGTGTCTTGACAGGGACGCTCTATGCTCCAAATTCAGGTGTTAAAGGTGCAAATGATAACGACACAGGCATAGAATTCCCCAAAGATGGCGTACTTCGTGCGATTGTAGATAACAGAGAAAGACTACACATTCAAGCAGGTGGCAACATTACGCTACGAACGCATGATGGGGCTTCACTGGCTTTGCAAAACGACAAAAATCTGGTGGTATATGATGAGCAAAACCGCCCTGTTTTTGCCAGCAATACCGTACTGTCAGACCTAGCAGGAAAAGTCAATAAAGCGGGCGATACGATGACAGGACATCTTGCCGTTACCTATAATTCTGACTGGGTTGGCATGGCAGTCAAAAACCCAAACAACCAAAAAAACGGCTTTTATGATGTGAATATTGGTGGCGTAACAAGAGGGTCATTCCAAATTGTTCATGGCGGCAATAATGCTTACAATGCCATCATCAATATTACATCACAGGGCGATAATGCAGAAAGAAGAATCGCAGGTTTGACAGTTTCAGCAACAGGGGTTACATGCCCACGCCTATGGGCATCTACACGAGTATTTTGTCAAAAATCGTGATAATCAGACCATTGGTGGCATCAAAAACTTTACCAACGAAGCTCATTTTAACAGTACCAACGCCATTCGCCTAAAACCTACTGGGGCGAATCGTTCGGTATTCTTTCGTTTTGATGGCAACACCTTTTATCTCTTAAAAACCAACGCAAACGACCCTAATGGCATTTGGGACGATGCTCGTCCCTTGGAATGGAATGTCAATACCAATCAGCTTGTGGTGCGTGGCAATGCCGATACTGCAACACGACTCCAAACCGCCCGTAACATCGCCCTAACAGGGGCTGTCACTGGCAATGTCAATTTTGATGGGTCGGGGAATGTAAGTTTGGCGACTACATTAACCAAGGCAACCGTACGATACTTCAATCGCACCATAAGCGGTTGGGCAATAGCATTTGACGACGAAACCACTACCATAGAGATGACAGGTCAAGTGGTGGTGTCCGCTGATGGCTTAATTAGACAATATTTTCACTTGAAACATTTTAGGGATTTGTGGTTTGGGCGAGATGACAATGCGGTAGGCTATCAAAATCACAATATTGCCAACTATAGAATTCCAATTGCTCTATGGACGGCTATGCCAAACAAAATCTTATCTGTACAAGCTCAAACAATGCGAAGTAGCAACACCACTTCATCAGCTCAATTTTCATCAGAAGCAGCCGAACACGAAGTGGCTTGGGCATTTCGCAATCAAGGTATCGATAAAAGCAATGTCTGGCTCAACTTATCAAGAATGCACGGGGGTGCGTCTGAACATATTGACTTATTTGTGATTGTGGAGGGTTATTAATGTATTACATTCATTTGATAGATGATGATGGGCGTTTTGAGTTGATTGATGGCGATTTGTTATTTCTATACAACATAGATATAGACAATTTGATTACTGTGAGCGATGAAGATTATCAGCAATATTGCCAAAATCACAAGGGCGACACACGCTTTATTGATGGTAAATTTGTTTTTAATGACGCACCGATTGACCCAAAAGCCATCAAAACACAACACCAAGCTCAAATCTGGGAAGCTATCAAACAAAAACGCCACACCATCACTCGTGGCGGTGTTTATGTCAAATCGGTCAAAAAGTGGTTTCATACCGATGACAGCTCTCGCACGCAGTATCTTGCCTTACAAATTTTGCCAGAATTGCCAGCAGATTTGATGTGGAAAACGATGGACAATAGCTTTGTCAAATTAACCAAGCCACTTTTGACTGAGCTTGCAATGACGATTTTACAAGCTGAACAAGCCGATTTTGCCAATGCTGAAAAGCACCGTTTGGCAATGTTGCAGGCACAAAATCCCTTGGAATACGATTATTCAAAGGGCTGGACAGCCATTTATGAACAAGGAGCTAGCAATGAATAAAGTCTTTTTAGCCTGTTACCGTGGGCGTGGCGATAAGCTCGCTCACCGCCTATGCGATAGCATTACCCGCTTTTTTACTCGTGGCAAATACAGCCATACTGAGATTGCCATTGCCTTGCCTGACGGTCGTTACCAATGCTATTCATCAAGCGTGCGTGAAGGCGGTGTCCGCACCAAAATCATGCTCTTAAATCCTGACAAATGGGACTTAATCGCCCTTGATGGCATTTCGCCCGAACAAATTACCCGCTATTACCGACAAAATCACGGCTCGGATTATGACCTTTTGGGAGCGTTGGGCTGTGTGGCGGGACTACCACAAAACGCAGATAAATTCTTTTGTTCTGAGTGGTGCTATAACGCAATTTTTGGCTCAAACCAAGGCTTTCGGTTTAGTCCCAATCAGCTTGCTGAGATTGTTCGCCATTTATCCATTTTGGATAACTAATTTTGGTCTTATTTAGGAGAAATCAATGCCAAATCCAAGTAACTACCCAACCCAAATCACGCCACATTTTAGCTACCGTGAGCTGACAAGAAGCGAAACCGCCAGACGGCACGGGGTCGCCAACACCCCAAGCCAAAGCGATCTTGCCAACATCACTTATACCGCTCATCAGCTTGAAAAGGTGCGTGCTTATCTTAATGACAAATACCAAAAGCTCATTGCCATCATTGTAACTTCTTGCTTTCGTAGCGAAAAGGTCAATAAACTGGTTGGTGGTTCAAAAACTTCCGCTCATCGCTTTGGACTGGCGGCGGATTGTGATGCCACAGGCTTTACATCTGTGGCATTTGCCAAAGAAATCATCCAAATGCGTGATAAGGGCCTGATTGCCTTTGACCAGTTGATTTTGGAGTTTCCTGAACGAGGTGATGGAGCATGGGTGCATATCGGCTTTAAAAAAGATGGCAAAGGTCAAAGAAATCAAATCTTAACCGCTACCAAACGAAACGGAAAAACCGTGTATTTACAAGGTTTGCAAGGAGGTTAAGATGATTTAGATTAAACGATAAAAAAGAAAAGACGGTCGGTATGACGGTGTGCGACCACCGCCATACCAGCCACGCAGTGTGAGTGCGTAAGCCCAAAGAACCGCCTGCTTAGCTAAGCGGTATTATTTTACCACAAAATCCATAGGATTACGCAAAAAATGAAACAGCGTTGCACAAATTGCAAAAAACTTTTAGCCATTGGCACAGGCAGTTTTGCCATCAAATGCCCAAGATGCAAAACTTTAAATCAAATTAACACGCAAACCTTAGAATGCCACGAGCATCATAACCCTTTAAATAAGGAAACCTATGAATGCTCAAAACAACCCCCAGCCAACCCAATCCATCCCTAACCCCAAACAATACCCAAAATCAAAACCCAGTGTCGGCAGTCTCTTTGCTGGCATTGGCGGATTTGACTTGGGATTTGAGTGGGCAGGTTTTCACACTAGCTGGCAAGTGGAAATTGACCCCATTTGTCGAGCGGTTTTATCAGACCGTTTCCCCCACGCCACTCAGTTTGACGATGTTAGAAACTGCTTGCCCCAAATCCAAGCTTTGCCAAATGGCGGAGCCGTTGATGTCATCATCGGCGGTTTCCCCTGTCAAGATGTGTCAATGGCAGGAAAACGAGCAGGACTTCACGGCAAACGTACAGGCTTGTTCTTTGACGCTATGGACATTGTCCGAGCGATTAAGCCAAAGTTTGTCGTGTTTGAAAATGTCACAGGTCTCATCAATTCAAACAATGGCGAAGACTTACAAACAGTCATTGAAACGCTTGCCCAATGCGGGTATGTGGGATTTTGGCGAGTGCTGGACAGCCGTTATTTCGGAGTCCCCCAAAAACGCCGTAGGGTATTCTTGGTCGCAGGTTTGGGAGCATACCCACCAGCTGAGTTTATGGCTGACTTGGGGTCAGTGGAACGCATTTGTGGCAAGACTGAATCGCAATCGTGCTGGGCGGACGCACACCATACGCTACTGGCAGGGGTCGGCTCATCCGCCATCAACATCAATTGTGCCGATATCGTCGCTGTGCCAAACGGACGGCATCAGATGGCTGTCAGGGAGCGAACGACTATCAATGATGGGCTTTGCAAAGGATTGGATGAGACCAACGCTTGTGAAGCTAGGGCTGCGGGAAACGCCGTCTGTCCGCAAGTTGCACAGTTTATCGCAAGCCACTTGATGACAGCTTTTTATTCCTAACCTAACCCAAATCCCAATAATCCAAACGCTTTGAGTGTCCTGAACGCCTTTAACTTTAAAAGGATAAGTTTATGACACTCAATTCACTTTCTACCAAACACCACAAAACCGCCCATTTGCCATTTACAGGGCAAAAGCGAATGTTTTTAAGGCACTTTGAAAAAATCTTAAAAGACAATGTCTCAATGATGGAGAGGGCTTGACCGTGCTTGATGTCTTTGGCGGTTCTGGGCTACTTGCTCACAATGCCAAGCGTATCTTGCCAAAGGCGACTGTTATTTAGAGACAAATTAACCAAAAAATCTTACAATGAACTATCTTACCCTATATCACGGCAGTTTTAATAAAACCAAAGTCAAAATCAAAAACGGCAGCTTGTTTATCGGATGCACTCGGTCTGCCAATCGCTATGATGGTATTTGTGCCACACAAGACAAGGAAATTGCCAAGCGTTATGGCGAATATTTGCACAGCTACCGCATACCCATCAAAGAAATCGCTAACAATCAAGATTTGGTTGGGGATAAAGCGGTAGAAGTCATCAAAAAAGAGCTTAAAATAGACGATGACGCCCTTGCCAAACAAATCACCTTTGCTGTTGCCTACCAACACAACACTCATGAAATTCTACCTCATCTTATCCCTCGTTTTAGGGGTGAATATTTTGGTGATGAAAATGAGTATGACAGTGAAATTTGGCGGTTAAGGGGCAGAATAGCTGATACATTGGGCTTTCGTGCGGTCAGCTGCGTGGACGATATGGGGTTTGTGAATTATTTGGTTGTTAGGTAGGAATACAAAAGAAATTATCTGACCCTACCTAAGCCACAAATGAAAGGGTGTTGCACCCAGTGTAAGAAGTTAATGAAGGGATTTATTGCAAAAATGAGCGAGATTTTTCGCGGCGGGCATCATTATACGGAACTTGAGTGTTTTCATTGTTATGATATATACTTAATTTGTTTTATTTTACACTTGGTCTAATTATATGTCAAACGATTTAAGACGTGGTCGCCACGTTGTTTACAATCTTCATGTGCATTTGGTCTTTGTGGCTAAATACCGCAGAAAAGTATTCACTAAAGAAATTTTAGATGATATGCAGGTTATCTTTGAAGAAGTTTGTTCAAAGTTTGAGGCTGAACTAGTTGAGTTCGATGGTGAATGCGACCATGTGCATTTATTGGTGGTTTATCCGCCTAAAGTGGCTATTTCTAGTTTGGTGAATAGCTTGAAAGGCGTGTCTAGTCGGTTATTGCGTAAAAAAGAATATCCGTCCATCAAAGAGCAGTTATGGGGTGGTGCGTTGTGGTCGCCTAGTTATTTTGCAGGTAGTTGTGGCGGTGCTCCAATTGAGATTGTCCGCCAGTACATTGGACAGCAAAATACACCGCACTAAAACAACGTCCATGCGTAAGCATGATTGCTTAAGTTGCCTTATATTCACCGCCTGAAGTCGGTGGTTTTACGGCAATGGAGGATAAAAAATTGGTAATAAATGAACTGTATAA
>CAKMOY010000206.1 GCA_927911235.1 uncultured Moraxella sp. | reverse complement strand
TAACAAATTCTGGTTTTAACATCACAGGTGCAGGTAACAATTGCAGGTTTCTGCATTTAGCCAACGAACTCATTAAACCAAGTGATACCGTTACCCTAAAGCAGGTAAAAACTTGACTGTTAAACAAGTTGGCGGTGAATTTGAATTTGCAACCGCAGATAACGTAACCTTTAACAATGTTAACACAAACACATTGTCAATCGGTAACACAAGCCCATCAGCACCTGCCAATGCCCCTGTTGTGAACTTCAAAGCAGAAACTGCAACCCCTGCTAGCAATAACACAACAGCCCCAACAACAGCATTGAACATTGCTTCAGGTACAGGTACAGATGCCAAACCAACGCAACTAACAGGCGTAGGCTCTGTGTTGAACAAAGCACCAGTAAACGGTGTAGCAACCCCTGCAGATGCTGATTTGGTTGACCTAAAAGGCACAGATGACGCACCAGTTAACAAAAACGCTGCAGCAACTGTTGGCGACTTGCAAAACATGGGTTGGGTCGTATCAGCTGAAAACAACAAATATAAAGACACTGTTAAAAATGCCAATGAAGTCAAATTCGTGGGTGAAAATGGTGTTACCGTGACAGGTCAAACGGACGATAATGGTATCAGAACCATTACTGTTAAAGGTACTGGCACAGGTACAGGTGGTATTAAAGTTGATGGTAGCGCGAATGCAGGTGCAAACGCCAATGATAAACAAGGTTCTGGTACAACATTGGTTAATGGTCAAGGTACATCAGTATCTGTAAATAGTGCTACAGGTGATATTAAAGTTGACAGCCCAATGGCATATGTCAACCAAGCAAACCATGCTGATACCTCTACTGCAACAGATACGGTTAAATTGGTTGGTAAAGATGCACCAGTTAAAGTGACTAATATGGCAAGTGGTGTGTTAAGACAAGGTGAAAATCTAAACGATTTAACCCCAGAGGTGATTGCTCAACGTGTACAAGCTGCACAGGGCGATACTTTAAATAACGGTGTAGCTGTCCGTGATTTACAAAGCATTACCCAAAATATCAACAACAGTATCAACCAACTTGGCTACCGTCTTGGCGATATTGAAGACAATGCCAATGCAGGTACATCAGCTGCGATGGCAACTGCTGCCTTGCCACAAGCTTACTTACCAGGTAAATCAATGTTATCAGGTGGTATGGCAAGTTACAACGGTCAAGGTGCTGTCGCTCTAGGTATCTCAAAACTATCGGACAACGGTCGTTGGGTTATCAAAGTGAACGGTACAGCCGATACACAAGGTAACTTCGGTGGTGCAGTTGGTGCAGGTTTCCACTGGTAATTTGCATAATGTGATTGTAACAAAACGGATTAATCTTTTTAACAAAGGTTAATCCGCTACCAAAATGTAAAATACAATTAAATTTTAGGAAAAAACATGAAAAAAATTTCATTCATTTAGCGTTTTAGCCCTATCTGCATTGGCTTTGACAGGCTGTATGGGAACAAAACACCTAAGCCAAAACATCACAGACGAAGGCACAGTACAAGCCGAAGACATCGCTTTTCCAGAGCTTGACAAAGCATGGCAAAAAGATGGTCAATTCCCAAATACCGAAAACCTAAACAAAATCCGTCCCGGCATTGCCAAAGATGAGCTATATCAACTGATTGGTCGTCCTCATTTTAGCGAATCACAACACGCACGTGAATGGGACTACATCATGAAGTTCTATCGCCCAGACGAAACGGTACAAATTTGTCAATACAAAGTGATTTTTGACAAAGAATACAAAGGTCAAGAGTTTTATTGGAAACCTGCCGATTGTGCCAACTATGTCAAACCAATCACCCCAATGCACGCTGATATGCCAGTGGTAGCAGCACAGCCGATTATCAATGAAACCATTGATTTATCAGCCGATGCCTTGTTCTATTTTGACAAATACAAAACGCAAGATATGCTACCAAAAGGCAAACCAGAGCTAGACGCATTGGCACAAAAATTGGCAAACTACAGCCAAAAAGGACGTATGCAAGTGATGGTAACAGGGCATACCGACCGTTTTGGTGATGATATGTACAACATGAACTTGTCATTACTACGTGCCCAAACGGTACGTAACTATTTGATTGACCGTGGTGTGAGTGCAGGTAGCATTTGGGCGACAGGTGCAGGCGAGAGCCAACCTGTTAAACATTGCAGTGAAAGTATGCCAAAACCACAAGCGATTGATTGCTTGCAACCAAACCGCCGTGTGAGCGTACAAGTCAGCGTTTACAATAATCATCGCTGAACCATAAAATAACCCAAAAAAGGCAATGTAGGTACATTGCCTTTTTTATAATTTATTATGCTATGTTTATTTGTTATAATAAAATTTTCATCATACTTGCACGACATAAGGAAATCTAATGAATGAGCAAGATTATTCTGATGAGATTTTTGAGTGGAATATTGAAAAATCCCAATCAAATATTATCAAACATGATGGCGTGAGTTTTGAACGTGCTAAAAATGCCATTCTTGATGAATATGCCCTTGTTAATGAATATGAAATTGAAGGTGAGCAACGTTTTGCAAGTGTTGGCATGAATGAATTTGGCGAGATTTATGTGGTCGGTTGGCTATTTCGTGGCGAAAAAATCCGCATTATTACCGCTTGGAAAGCTGACAAAAATAAACGGAGACAATATGAACAAAGACGCTATTTTTGAAGATATAATAAATGCTGATGACTTTAGTACAGCAAAATCTGCAACAACCATTTCAAAACTGAATGCCTTGCGTGAACGTGCTAAACTCAAAGAACAAACACAAGCTATAGCCAACAATGTGCTAGATGATGACGTTATTTATTGGCTAAACCACCAAGATAATAGCACCAAACGCCATATTAACGAAGTTATTCGACATTTTATGGCATTTAAGCCGTTACCAATATAAAAATTTGTAAAATATGATTGTGTAAAGGAAAAAATTATGATTACCTACACGCTAACCGCCCATAACATTACAGCCGATGATGTGCCATTTTTACAAGAAATGTGTAAACGCTTAAAACTCACAGATGTTTTGATAGAGCAATATGAGTAAAGATGCGTTTTATGCCAAAATTCACAAAGCTCGTGTAACTAAGCCTATTAAAATGACACGTCAAGAATTAAAAGGCAGAATGCTCAATGCTCAATGAGTTATGAAATTATAGAAAGCGAAAACAAAGTCGTTATTTTGCTAACTTGTTATGGACATTATGACGATGACGATAAGTAAGGTTTTAAACGATTTTTAATCAAATTTAAGGAAAAATATGCAACGAACCGCAGTGATTATTGGGGCGACAGGTTTGGTCGGACGTTCATTGTTGTTACAATTAACCAGTTTATACAAAAAAGTGATTATCATCGCACGCAGTCAGCCCAAAGGTATGAGCGAAAATATGCACTTTTATCAATTAAAAGATTTTAACCAACTAGACAGTCTATTGACAACGCTAAATTTGGACAATCAAGTGGACGCTTTTAGTTGTTTGGGTTCAACCTTAAAACAAGCAGGCAGCGAAGAAGCGTTTTATCAGATTGATTTTGAATTTAATTATGCTTTTGCCAAAACGTGCCGAGAAAAAAATGTGGAACGCTTTTTTTTGCTATCAGCGATGGGTGCGGACAAAGACAGCCGATTTTTTTATAACCGTGTCAAAGGTGAATTAGAAGATGCGGTGATTACGCTTGGATTTCAGCGTTTGGCGATTTTTCGTCCGTCTTTCTTGTTAGGCAAACATGACAATCGCAAACTAGAAAACCTTGCCCAAACTGCATTTGGTATTATCAAACCGATTATTCCAAAAAAATTGTCCGTGCGTCCGATAGAAGCCGAGCGTGTGGCGATGGCGATGGCTTTGACCGCTAATCAGTGGTACATTGCCAATACCTATCATGTGAGCCAAGTGCAACGCAAAAAAGACAACAGCCCACAAACCAAAGTCGTGAGCAATGCCGATATGCTGACGATGACAAGTTTTAACAGTTAATTTTTTAACAAATATTTTATTATCAAAAAAAGGACTGACTTATGAATAAAATTATCACCGATTTTGTTACCTGTGATTTGTTAGACGACAATCCCGACTGCCAAGTATGTATGCCAAATATGGAAGGCAAACGTTTTTATAACTATGGCGGACTGTCAAGTTTTGGCGGTGAAGTGGTTACGGTCAAATGCTTTGAAGACAACAGCCGTGTTAAAGAATTGCTTGCAACCGCAGGCGATGGCAAAGTACTGGTCATTGATGGCGGTGCGTCTATGCGTTGTGCTTTGCTTGGCGATATGATTGCCCAAAGTGCTGTGGACAACGGCTGGGCTGGCGTGATTGTGTACGGCTGTGTGCGTGATGTGGATATGATTGCCCAAATGTCTATTGGTGTGCAAGCCCTTGCCAGCACCCCTAGAAAATCTAACCGCAAAGGCGTGGGCGAAGTGGGCGAAACTTTACAATTTGGTGGCGTTACCATCAAGCAAGGCGATTTTATTTATGCTGATAACAATGGCATTATCATCAGTCAACAAGCTTTGATTTAATTTTTTTTTAAAATTTAGGTCTAATAGACAAAATTCATGCTAAAAAAACAGATACCCCTCCCTAATAGACATTTTTTCATGCTATTTTTGATAGAAGGGTTATCTGTTTTTAATTTTTACCTAAAAAATCACCCCATGACCTATCATAAAATCATCAATAAACTTTAACTGCCTATCTTGACTTAATCCTTGATGACAACGCAATTTTTGTTTAATTTGGCTAAACAAACCTCTAACTTATTGGTCGTGTTTGGAATATATGGATTATCTTGATAAACAAACAAATACTTCGTATTACGCCGTAAACTAAAATAGGCTTGTCTTAAACGTTTATGTGTATACCAACAACGCTTAT
>CAKMOY010000205.1 GCA_927911235.1 uncultured Moraxella sp. | reverse complement strand
ATTTATCAGTTACAAAAAACTATCAAGCCATCGGCTCAGCGTGTGGTGGAAGATACTTTAGTGGATATTTCACGGATTTTGGCGGTGTCGCTTCGCCCTGTGGTGGTATCTGGACAGATTTATCAGCGTGATTTTCAACAAGATTTAGCACAATCATTTGCACCTTACAATCCAACTCAGCCCAATTTTCCAGTTTGGTATGACCAAAAAACCCAAAGCCAACTGCACGTTTACATTACCAATCAAAAAGGCGTGGTGATTTATGATAGCCAAAATCAAGCGGTTGGCAAAGATTTTAGCCGTTGGAATGATGTGTATCTGACTTTGCAAGGCAAATATGGAGCAAGGTCGTCCAAGCAAAACCCAACGATTGCTGACAGTTCTGTAATGTATGTGGCATCGCCGATTTTGAACCAAAATGGCGAGTTGATTGGCGTGGTGAGCGTTGGCAAGCCTGTGTTAAGCCTGTTGCCTTATATCAATCTTAGCCGTGATGAAATTTTGAAGACCATGCTGTATATCGCAGGGCTTGGGCTGTTGTTTACAGGGCTGATGGCGTGGTGGCTTCGCTACAGTATTCAGACAATTAACCGCTACACCCAAAATCTTGCCAGCACCCCACCGCCCCATTTTTATCTTGGAAAAGAGCTAAACGAGCTGGGGATTGCCATCAATGAGATGAAAAACACCATTGAAAACAAAGCCTACGTTACCGACTATGTACATACGCTGACCCACGAGCTAAAAAGCCCGCTAACCGCCATTCGTGCCAGTGGCGAGTTGCTTGGCGATGACTTGCCTGCCAAACATCGTAAACAATTTAGCCAAACCATTTTGCAACAATCGGACAAACTACAAACTTTGGTTGAAAAATTACTTGTCATTGCCAAATTAGAACAGCCCAATTTTAAACTAAATCAACATCATCAAGCCATCAATCCGATTATCCACACCACCATTCACAACCAACAAGCATGGATTCAACAAAAAAACTTAACTGTCATTCAAGATTTTGATGACATGTTATGGCAAATGCGGACAAATTTTGGCTAGAACAAGCCCTGCAAAATATCCTTGATAACGCCATCAAATTTGCCAATCAAGTCATCATCATTCAATTAAAAAATGACAAAAATCAAATTGAAATCAATGTGTTAAACGACAGTCAATATTTGCCAGATTATGTCATTCAAAAAGCCTTTGAACGTTATTTTAGCATTGAAATTATGGAAAATCATGCCCAACATCAGCAACAAAAATCTGTAAAAGGCACAGGTTTGGGCTTAACTTTGGTAAAACAAGTGATAGACCGCCACGCAGGTAACATCACATTTTCACAAATATCTACCGACAAAATTGTGTTAAATCATAACAATTTTGATGAATTTTTATCAAACAATCCAACCTTACAAAATTTTTGTCAAAATACAAATTTTGTTGCCAAAAACGCACGCTTAAAGACAAATAAATTGTGCTTGACGGTATCACAGATTGTTTTATAATGCGTTTTAAATCAATCTATGGAAAAATATATGTCAAATTCAACGGAACAACCGCAAAATAACGAAAATCATGGAAACAACCACGCCAACACCGAAAAATTTCACAAACATTTATCAGGTTACGCCAGTGAAATCAAAGGCACGACAGGTTTTGGGCGTATCATCAAAGCCAGCACTTATTCCAAAGACGGTTTTTTGGCAGCCTACCAACATGAAGCGGCATTTCGCCAAGTTTTTTGGCTAAACTTATGTTTGTTACTGACATTGATTTTTATGCCGTTTGCCTTGGTGATTAAAATGATTTTGGTATTTGCCAGTGTTTTTTCGTTGGTGGTGGAGCTGTTTAACACAGGGCTAGAAGCCGCCATTGACCATACGTCCACCGAACGCCACCCCCTTGCCAAAATCGGCAAAGATGTCGGCTCGGCGGCACAGTTTTTGGCGTTGTGTTTGATAACGGCATTATGGTTGATGGCATTTTTTGGGTAACACGGTTGATATTGGGCATCAAATTTGATATTATCTGGCTTGTCGTATGATTTGACTGCTAATTTCTTTTTCAAATTCAAATTGTTGATGTTTTTTTTAAATGTTGTTTGTTTTCAACCAAAGACCAACTGTTTGCCGAACGAGTCAAAGTGGCAAGCCAAACGGCAGGCACGTTTTCAGGCAGTTTTGGCAAAGAAATTTGGCTGATAACATTGCCTTCATCATCGCTAAGATGGCATTCGCCCTTTGCGACCAAATTTAAATCATCGCCCGTATAAGACGAAATAACCAACATAATTTGATAAATATGCGGTGGAATATTGGACAAATACAAGTTAATATTTTCGTATTTTGGCTCAATTTTTTGCTCTACGTCAGTTTTTTCCAGCATGTTTTTTTTCTGCACGTGCAAGGCTCTATCGCCAAGCAACTCGTCGCCTTGATAACGCACTGACTCGGCTTGGTCTCGCACATTTTTGAACCAAACTCGCTCTACCACTTCGCCATAACGGTTGCACAGCAGGCACGACAAATCCAAATCCATCAACTGCGTGCGTTTTTTTAGTCGATTGATTAAACCTGACTTTGGCACACGGGTCTGTTGCCAATGCAAACTAAATTGCCATTGTTTTAAGCTGACCGCCAACTCATCAATCAACACGCCTGCCAATGCCAACTCGTTTTGTTCAGTTTCGTGCGGATTGCTTGGTGGTGCGTCCAATGGTAAATTGGCATTTTTGGCAGTTTGTTTGACACTTTCATCAAAGTTTTGTTCAAAATTGTTTGTTTTTTGGGCAAGTTGGTCGTGTACAATCGTGGTTTTCAGCGTATTTTGGCTTTCAATTTTTTGTAAAACCTCTATGGCTTGTTGCTCGTTAGTCTGTGTCATTACTTTTTTTCCAAATTTTTTAATTGATTATAAGTCATTTTCAAAAACCGCAATGCCAAAATATTTGGCTCAATTTGACGAAGTCCTTTGCCAAAACCACGAAGCCACCATACCAACTGCGATGTCAAATTGACGGTAGCAGTAACGTGCAAGCCATCTTCATCTTCCCAAGTGTGTTGGTCTTCGCTCAACTGGCTTTCTAGCAAACTATTGCCCGCTTTTGGCTCAAAAATCAGATGAATATTACTAATTGGATAATTTTGTTTGTGATTTTCTTGGGTTTTTAAACTGTCAAATAACGGAAAATTAAAGCCCATCGCCCCAGTGTTGATATATTCATCAAGGTTAAAATCGGTCGGCAATGGTGCGTCATTGTCGCTGACGGTCGCCTTTTCAAAACGGTGCAAGGCAAATTGGCGAACATCAGTCGGTTGTTTATCTTGACGGGTGGCAACCAAATAAATCACCACGCCACGCTGAACAATCGCCAACGGATTTAAGGTATATTCGGTCGCCTCATCTCGCCCACGCCCTTTATAATGGGCAATCAATTGTTTGTTGTTAAACAAGGCTTCGTACACCGCTTCTTTGGCATTCGCATCCACGTGCGGTGGAATAAGTGGTTGATTTGCCGATAAAATTCTTACTCGGTCTAGCCACGTGTTTGCGACTTTGCTCTCTTTTAGCTGACGATTGGCAAGGTCAAACCAAGGCACTAACTCATCAAGCACCGCAGGAGGCAACAGTTGGGTCAAATTATCTTTTACCATGCTAAAGGCGACCGCTTGCGATAAATTCATGTGGGGCAAACTTTGCATGGGTGCGTCTTCACGCCAACGCCAGCCTTGCGGATTAGCATTGTTTTTTTCAATGGGAAAACGCTCCGCCAAAGCGTTTAAATCTCGCTGAATGGTGCGAATACTCATGCCAAATCCCATCAAATCCAGTTGCGTTTTGATGTGGTTCGTGCCTATCCAGCGTTTGCGGTCAAGTTGCGACAGGATATGCCATTGGCGAGCGGTGGTTGCGGTGGCGTTGTGGTGATTGGTTTTTCCCATGATATTTCCTTCAAATTTTTTTAAATACGGTTATTCTAACATGACATTTTATGTCGTGTTAAATTTTATGACGATTTTTTGTTATTTTTTTGTCAAAATCGAACCCTATAAATTTAAAAAAAATAATAATAATATCAATATTTAT
>CAKMOY010000204.1 GCA_927911235.1 uncultured Moraxella sp. | reverse complement strand
GGGTCATTCTAGTACTTATCGTAACGTCTGTGTCCTTTTGGCGTTCTTTGGGCAACAAGCATGCCACTTTTGTCCCATCTGCGTAATGTTGAGATAGATACGCCAATGTTGTTTGATGCTTCGTTGATACTAATTAATCTGTTCATTTGGATATTCTAAGATGGATTTGGTTAGATTTCAAGAGGCGGTTTCAAACCCCAAAGTAATATTACTGATAAAAATAGGGTGATTTTTTTGTTGCATTTTTTTGATAAAATTTACCAAATTTTTATCAGGTGTCTTTTTACGAATTTCACTCACCACATTAGTATCATAAATATACATGGCTTACTCCGACCAATCCACCGCTTGCATTGGCTCATTTGAACTGACAAACAAATCTTCATTATCATCGGCTTTTGGGATATTTAATAAGGCTTCATGTAAATTTTGCGGTGCATTTTTTGCTTGTACATTCACCATACTTGTGTCTTTAAAAATTGACATACTCACGCCCATTTCAAAGGCAAAAGCTTTAAAACGCTCTACAATTTCATCACTAATGTTATTAATTACAATGGTTTGCATAAAAATCCCTTATTTTTTACAAAAATAATTATCAAAAATCTACTTGCCAATACAAAAACTGCCAAAAATTTTACCTAACAAATCATCAGCGGTAAATTCGCCTGTAATCTCACTCAAACTCTGCTGTGCCACTCGCAAACTCTCTGCGACCAATTCCCCTGCATGATAAACGTGCAACTGCTCATCGGCATCATTTAACGCAATTTGCACCCGTTTTAATGCATCCAAATGGCGAGTACGAGCGATTAAACTATTTTCTGGTGGGTGAAAGCCGACTTTTTCACAAATTTTGTTGATTAAAGCTATTAAATTGTCATTCGTTTGGCAAGAAATATACACAGGTTCGTAAGTTTGATTAAATTGTTTTGGTAGATTTTCTACATTTTTTACCTTGTCAATTTTATTACCAATTAATAAAATATGTTTGGCATTTGGCAATTCCCCGAACAATTCTTTGGCAAGTTGTAGCGGATTTTCTTCGGTATTCACATCATAAACAAGCAATAACAAATCCGCTTGAGCAATGGCAGTTTTCGCTCGCTCAATGCCTACTTTTTCCACCACGTCATCGGTTTCACGCAAGCCTGCGGTATCGGTTACATTCACAGTTAAACCGTTTAAAATCAAGGTTTCTTGCAAAATATCCCGAGTTGTCCCTGCAATATCGGTAACAATCGCACGCTCTTGCCCTGCCAATCGGTTTAACAAGCTAGATTTGCCCGCATTCGGTCGCCCTGCAATCACCACAGACACGCCATCACGGAGCAGTTGCCCTTGTTCGGCTGTTGCCAAAACCTCGCTCACTTGTTGTTTTAAATGGGTTAATTGCTCGGCAATTTGACGGTCTGCCAAAAAATCCACGTCTTCTTCATCGGGAAAATCAATGGTTGCTTCCACATGAAGTCGCAAATGAATCAGCAAGTCAAGTAAGCGATTGATTTTGGCGGAAAATTCGCCTGTCAGCGACCGCATTGCTCCTTTGGCGGCGGCGATACTGGTGGCATCAATCGCATCGGCAATGGCTTCAGCTTGCACCAAGTCCATTTTGTCATTGTCAAACGCACGAGCGGAAAATTCGCCTGCGGTGGCTTGCCTTGCCCCTAATTCAAAACAGCGAGCCATCAGTTGTTGTTGCAAAATAACACCGCCATGCCCTTGAATTTCAACGACATCTTCGCCTGTAAAGGAGTGCGGTGCGTTAAAATACAAGACCAAACCTTCGTCCAAAATTATGCCTTTATCATCATAAAATCGGCAAAAATGGACGTAACGTGGGCGAAAATCGGTTTTGCGTTGGGTGAGTTGCTTGGCGATAGCGTGGGCGGTTGCCCCAGATAGGCGAATGACACCGACACCGCTACGTCCGATTGGGGTGGCGATGGCACAAATAGTGGGTTGTTGGATAATGATTGGGTTCATTGTGGTATTTTTTTGGGTTAATTTTGATAAAGTTTAATCCTATTTTAACATAATTTACAAAAATTGATTTTATGATTTTGACAAAAAAAATCCCCACTCATTACAAGTAGGGATTTTTTTTAGAAAAAAGCACTTACACCAAATTTTTTAACGCATCTTTTTTGGCTTGTTCCGCTTCTACTTTTTTATTAATAACATACTGCTGAACCATGCTAAACACGTTGTTCACCGTCCAGTACAATACCAAACCTGCTGGGAAGAACAACATAAAAACGGTGAAAATAATCGGCATAAATTTTAATACACGTGCTTGCATAGGGTCGGTCGGTTGTGGGTTTAGGTGCTGTTGGAAGAACATGGCAGCTCCCATCAACAATGGCAAAATAAAATAAGGGTCCATCGCTGACAAATCTTTAATCCACAAAATCCAAGGGGCGTGGCGTAGTTGCACAGATTCTACCAACACCCAGTACAACGCCAAGAAAATCGGCATTTGCAATAGCACAGGCAGACAGCCCGCCATTGGGTTTACCTGTTCTTCTTTGTAGATTTTCATCATTTCTTGGCTCATACGCATACGGTCATCGCCGTGGTCGTCTTTTAATGCTTGCAGACGTGGTGCAATTGCGCGCATTTTCGCCATAGAATAATAACTTTTATTGGCAATTGGCATTAAAATAATTTTGACAATCAAGGTTAAAACGATAATCGCCCAGCCCCAGTTACCTAGAACTTTATGCACGCTGTCCAAAATCCAAAATAACACTTTTGAAATCGGCCACAAAATCCCATAATCTACCGTTTGTTCCAAACCTTCTGCCAACGGTTTTAGGTTTTGTTGTACTTTTGGTCCTGCGTATAGTGTTGAATTGACGGTTAATTGTTTGCCACCAGCCACTTCAATTGGGTTACTGGTAAAGCCGATAATATGTTCATTGGCATTTTCACGGCTGTACAATTGGGCTTGGTAGCCTTTTGGTATCCACGCTGACACAAAATAATGCTGTATAATACCTACCCAACCTTTATCAGTTGTGATTTTAGGTGCTTCTTCGTTAAAATTACCAAATTTTAATTTATTATATGGACTATCAGGCGTACCCCAAGCACCACCCAGATAAGTTGCTAAGCCCATCATGCCTTTGTCGGCAAGTCCGGGGTCTTTGCTATTATCACGTTTTAGCTGAGCATACATTTGACCTTGCCAACTTTTGTCGGTGGTGTTGTTGATGTTGTAGCTTACATCAATCGGATACTGACCTTTGGTAAAGGTATAAGTTTTGGTAATGGTCAAGCCATCTTTGCGATAGCTAAGTGGCACGGATAGGGTAGTGTCGTTTGCCCCCATTACGTACTGTTGTTGACTTGTGGTATAGTTGGCACGCCCTTCACTGGTATCAATGCCATCACGCCCAATCAAACCTGATTGAGCGACATAAACCCGATTGTTATCACTTTCTAACAGCACAAATGGGGTTTTACTTTTTAACGTTTCATCATGCTCACGCAAAGCCGCGTACACCACATCACCACCCACAGGGTTAATGCGAATGTCATATTTGTCCGTCAAAACTTGAACCAACGTTGATGTCGCATTGTCTGCTTTTTGTTCAACAGGCGACTGTGTGCTTTTAACCACAGGTACATCGCTGTTGTTCACAGATGTGGTCGTTGTGCTTGGCACATCATTCGTTGTTGTTTGAGTAACAGGCGTTACTGTGGCTCGCTGAGTTGGATTTGCATAATCATCACGCCATGCCAAAATTAACAGATAACTGGTAATTAACATCGCAATAATAATCAACGTCCGTAAAATCTTTTGCATATTGCTATCCTATTTGAGACATTGTGTCATGCTAAAAAACACAACCAAAATCTTATCGCCATTTATCAAAATGGCACGTTACCGCAAAATAAAAATACTTGTTTTGTTGTTAAAACCGAATATTTTACTAAAAAAATCCAAAAAAAGATATGTTTTATCACTTAGCCAGTCAAATTATCGCCGAACCGCAAAAACCCCATAGCCCACAGGTAGGCTTGCCACATATACATAATCATAACGATACCAAGGCAAAGGCACAAAATCCACACCACTACCGCCAAACGGGTGACAACGACAAATCCGCCGAACAGCCAACCAACCGCCACGCCAACCGCCATGCAACTGCAATGCTTCCAACGCATAACTAGAACAAGTTGGATAAAAACGACAACGAGCAGGCAACAATGGGCTAATCACATAACGATAAAAACGCACCAAAGCCAATAAAATTTTTGCTAAAAATTTATCAAAATTCATCTATCAAACGTTGTTAAGGCTCATAAACCTTTTTTGTAACTGAATATTTATTTGTAAAAAACCTGCTTCAATTTGCTCATGTAACACCATATTGGACACAAGTTTAATATCTTGTTTGACAATCACCACCACATCAACAGGCATCAAAAAATCGTGTTGAAACAAACGAAAATTTTCACGCACAAGGCGTTTTAAACGGTTACGTTCATTCGCTCGTTTTACCTTTTTTTTGGTAATTGCCAAACCCAAACGGCTATCATTAAGCTCACTTTTTTTGACAAAAAACAACAAATTGGGTTGATGTACCTTAAAACTGGTTTGGTCAAAAACAGCCTTAAAATCATCAGCTTTTAACAAACGGTGTGATTTGCCAAACGCAAAATTGCTTATCATATCGTATCTCAAAATTTAAGCACAAAAAAAGTGATATAATTACTTACATCACTTTTAATTTATCATCAACAAGACAATAACTGAATAACAGTTTAATTAACCATTATACAGTTAAACGATGACGACCTTTTGCACGGCGACGAGCCAATACTTGACGACCGTTTTTAGTTGCCATACGAGCACGGAAACCGTGAGTACGTTTACGTTTAATGACGCTAGGTTGGAATGTACGTTTCATGATAGTTCACCTTTGGCTAAATGTATGTTTAACCGAAAGAGCGGTTAACATTTGGTAATCAAAAAATAGTTAGTCCAATATTATCTATATTTTAGATAGATAAGTCAAGTAATTAATCCATTTTGACTTAAAGTTTTTATTATTAAATACGATATTTTGTATTGATTTAAACTGTTTTTTGCAAAAGGATTTTATTGGATTGTTTAAAGTTATCCACAAAAAAATTTTTCTTAAATATTAATTATTTTATTCCTAAAGTAGGAACAGTTTCTATAATATATGTTTCTTGATCTTTAATATATTGAGCTAATTCTTCAGGAGACATATATAGTAAAGGTAGACTAGCATTTTTTAGATTTTTTCAATATTATCTGGAGATTCTAAAGCTGCTTTTAAAACATCATGTAATTTTTGGATGATTTCTTTTGGAGTTCCTTTAGGAGCAACAATAGCACGAGCTGAACCAAATATTACAGGATATCCACTTTCAGTTAAAGTAGGAACATCTTCAAAACCTTCTAATCTTTTATCTGTGAAAGAAGCTAATAATCTTAATTCACCAGATTTAACTAAACTTGCAACTTCACTGATTTTTGCAACTGTTGCATTAACGATGTCCACCACGTAAAGCAGAGATCAT
>CAKMOY010000203.1 GCA_927911235.1 uncultured Moraxella sp. | reverse complement strand
TTTTAAATTTAAAAAAATAAAATCTGCTTTTTTTGCACTTTTTTAGACTTAATGATAAAAAATTTGGCAATTTTTTTGTTCTAAATTATAGATACGCCCTAGTCTTTTTTTCTGTTAAAATAACCCATCATTTTATTTTTTCATCATTTTTTTAAAAGAGCAATCATGATAATTTCAAAAAACGAAACAAGCCTATCTTGACCTGTTAAAACTCGTGTTAGCCAACGGCTCGCAAAAAGGCGACCGCACAGGCACAGGCACAATCAGCTATTTTGGCTCGCAAATGCGATTTGATTTAAACGATGGTTTTCCACTTTTAACCACTAAAAAAATTCATACCAAAAGCGTGATTTATGAACTTTTGTGGTTTTTAAAAGGCGACACCCATGTCAAATATTTACAAGACAATGGCGTACGGATTTGGAATGAATGGGCAACGGCAGAGCAAACCGCACGTTTGGCAAGCCAGCAGGCGAACTTGGGGCGGTGTACGGTCATCAATGGCGAAATTTTGGGGCAAGCCAAAAGCCAGACGGCAGTTATAATGCAGACGGTTTTGACCAAATCAGTTGGTTAGTAAACGAAATCAAAAATAATCCCAACTCTCGCCGACTGATTGTGTCTGGGTGGAATCCCAAAGAAGCGAGTGAAGTTGCTTTACCGCCTTGCCATACGCTGTTTCAGTTTTTTGTCGCAAATAACAAATTATCGTGTCAATTGTATCAACGCTCGGCAGATTTGTTTTTGGGCGTGCCGTTTAATATTGCAAGTTATGCCCTACTCACACATATGATTGCTCATGTAACTGGGCTTGGTGTGGGTGAATTTGTGTGGACTGGGGGCGATTGTCATATTTATAACAATCATTTAGAACAGGTAAATGAACAGTTAAGCAGAACGCCATTTGATTTGCCAAAATTGTGGCTAAATCCTGAGATTAAAAATATTTTTGATTTTGATTTTGATGATATTAACATTGAAAATTATCAAAGTCATGCAACTATTAAAGCACAAGTTTTCTGTTTAAATTGATATAAAAAAAGGAAAAACCATGAGTTACACCAATGTTGAAGTCGCCCAAGTAGTCGCCATCAGCCAAAACCATGCCATTGGCAAAAATAACGAACTGCCTTGGCACATTTCTGCCGATTTAAAGCATTTTAAACAATTAACCGATGGCGGAATCGTCATCATGGGTCGTAAAACCTTTGAATCGATGGGTTCAAAACCCTTGCCAAACCGCACCAACTTTGTGATTACCACCAATTTCGATTACCAAGCCGATTTTGACAATGTCATTATTTTTCACAACCTTGATGACGCTTTAACCCAAGCATCTTCGCTGGCTCATGGCAAGGCTTTGGACACGATTTGGATTATCGGTGGCGAAAAAGTGTTTGAACAAGCCATGCTATTCACCGACCGCCTAGAAATCACCCATGTAGATACCGTGATTGACGGTGCGGACGCTTTTTATCCAGCCATTCCAAATGATTTTGTCAAAACCAATGCAAGCGAAAAAAATGCGTGATGAAAAATCTGATTTGGCGTTTGAATTTGTTACTTATCAAAAACGCACCACAAATTAGCCAACTAATATTTGGTTTTCTGAGTATTTTATCCAAGTGGATTTTGGCGTGGCGACAAAATACGCCAACGTCAAAGGCCCTAGCCGTCCCATATATATCAAAAACATGATGACAAACTACCCTGTCGTGCTAAATGTGGGTGTAAAATTGCGAGAAAGCCCCGATAAACATCAAAAACACGATTAACATCGTGCTACTGTCGATTATTTGAGCAAAATCAATGTTGTTAAACCCTGCGGTACGGGTGGTAATAGCGACAAACCATGACGCATCAAGTTGTTCGCTTAACGTCAACTTGCCAATCGTGTTGGCATTGCCACGTTCTAACAAAAACAACAAGACAAATGCGGTCAAATTAACAATCAACGTAGCGGTTAGCATGACTTTAGTATTGGTGCTAAACTTGTGCCAACGGCGGTATTTTACCACTTCCATAATCACCAAAAATCCAAGTCTGCCAAGCATAATCAATAGACTAATGATAAATCGGCTTGAACTTTAGAACTTTTATCCATTAATAATTGAATACCTTGTTCATCATATTGAAAGTCTTTTAAGCCAGTGAGCCAATTTTTTGTTTCTCGCCCAACAATCATAATTTTATGTTGGGCGTTTTCATAGCCTTTGGGTACAGATGTCAAAAATAATTTTGGCAAATTTGCTTTTTTAAACTATTATCTAAAAAATCTTGATTTTCTTTTACAATAGTTACATAACGTTCAAATAATTGTTGTTCTAAATCCACTACTTTTTCCTTTAAAAACAATTATTTATTAAAAATTAATTCACTTAAAGCGTTGTCGACTAACTTCATACAACACCATGCCTGTCGCTACGCTGACATTTAGGCTTTGAATAAATCCATGCTCATTGCCAGTCATCGGAACATACACCAACTGGTCGCAACTATCCGCCGTCAATCGGCGAATGCCATCGCCTTCCGACCCCATCACAATCGCCACATCGCCTGTCAAATCACAATCTTGCACCGATTTTGCCGTATCGTCAAGCGCCGTACCGTACACAAAAACGCCTTGTTTTTTTATCTCATTAATCGTGCGAGCCAAATTCGTCACTTGGATAAACGGCATATATTCAGTCGCACCGACCGCCACTTTTGCCACCGCAGGGGTAATACTGGAACTGTGATTTTTTGGAATAATCACAGCTGACACGCCCATCGCAACTGCCGTTCGTAGGCACGCTCCGAGATTGTTTGGATCGGTGATTTGGTCAAGAATTAATAAAAGTAGTGATTTTTGTTCAGATTGGTATTTGTCAATCAGCAGTTTTAAATCGTTTTCATCTTGAACATCGTTAGGGCGAGCTTGTAGCACCACACCTTGATGTTGGGGGCTTTCGGCAAGTTTGGTGAGTTTGTCTTTTGCCGAAAACTGCACGCTAATGCCATATTGTTTGGCAAGGTTGATGATATTTTCAACCGCTTCATCAGTTTTATTTTGTTTACCGTCTTGGATAAACAGGGCAAGCCCATCAATACCACGATTTTGCAAAATAGCTTGCACCGCATGAATGCCATAAAAATAGATAGGTTTTGCCATGATTTTCCTTAGCTATTTTACCCCCACCCCAGCCCTCCCCCTAATGGGTAGGGGTTAGGGGAGGGAGCAAAAGAACAATTTAATTTTAC
>CAKMOY010000202.1 GCA_927911235.1 uncultured Moraxella sp. | reverse complement strand
GATTTTTGGATTGGGTACTTTTTGATGCGTTTGGTTTAATGTTGATATTTTCTAGATTATCCAAGTTTTTGACTGTGGATTTTTGTGCGTATTTTTTGGCAAAATCTTGTTGAATATTATTGGGTTTTTGTTCAACATTTTCAACGTGTTCAATATTTTCAACATTGTTCACATTGTCAACAGTCGGCATGACACCTGTCAAGCGAAAGCACTCGGCACATGGTTTGTTGGCAAAATGAATGTGACGAACGTCATCGGGAAAATGCTCGCAAGCGACAAATTGTTTGGTGTTTAACAGTTGGCGAAAATGCTGTTCCCATGCTTTTGCCGTTGGTCGGTCGCTGGGATTTTTGGACAAAAATGCCTTGTCAAATAGTGTACGAGTGGCATCGTCCCACGCCCAATGAATGCTCAATCGTGTAGGGGCAATTTCGGTTGTGATGTCAATGTTATCTGCGGTTGGAGGCTGGGTCAGATTGATATTTTTGTTTTTAATCGGATTTTTGGCATAAGGGTATAGCCCCAGTTTGATAAAATGGTTAATGTGATAATCGTCATCGTCTAACTTGGCAATGCGGTCAGAAATCGCCAGAAATGAAAATGGGTGAACGCCATAATTTAAAATTTTAAATAACTGAATGGCAAGGGCAAAGCGGTCGTGATATTCATCAAGTTTTGTCGGGTCTTTGTGCTGTTGAAATTCTGGACTGCCAATCTCGTTTGATAGCACTTGGCAAGGGAAAATTTGACCTGTGCGTGAACGAATCAAATAATCATCACAATCAATAAAACTGATGATAAAACCGCTATATTCATTGTGATTTGGCTCTGGTAATAGACGAATGTTATCTTCTTTAAAATCAATAAACGCATGGTGTTGGGCGTGCAAATCCGCCATTAATGCACAAATATTGGCACAAAGTTGTACACGATAGTTTATACTTTTTTGGTAATCGGTCAGATTTTTGGCTTCATTTGGATACATAAAAGGGGCAAGCGACAAGGTATTCTTATCCAGCTCTGGCATAACATAGCCGACAACCCGCTCGCTGTCATCAACGAGTAAATACCGCACCCATGTAAACAGCGTATACCGCACGCCTGCGATGGTCTGATACAGGCGAGCAGGCGGGCAATTTATCATGGCGTTGAGTTTGGCAAGGGTTTGCTCGGTCGCAGGGTCTTTAAAAATTTTGACAACCCATTGCCCATCGCCCAAGGCTGGCAACGCCCCGATACGATACACCCAGCCCCTACCGCCTTCACCAATGCGTGCTTGGCTGTTTTGAAAAGGTGGCAAGGCGATTTTTGTTGGTCGGTAATGATAAAATACACGCTGAACAATCCTTACTGGCTAATCTCGTGATGGTTTTTGTCAATTTTGTTCATTTTTATTAATTTTGTCAAGTTTGTAAAAATTGGGCGGTAAAAAATATACTTTTGCATTTGTGGACATATTTTTATTTTCTATAAATTGCCCTTGTGATGGGTCATGTGTTTTTATTGTCTAACATTTGTTTGTTTTTTAACATATCAGTAACCATAAAATCCAAACCTTGTGGCAACTGCACAACCGTTTCATGATGAAAAACATTGGTTTTATCTATATTGGCATTGTCAAAATTAAAGGTAATTTTGCAATACAATGTGCTTTTAACCAAATTTTGTTGATTTGTTAAACTGTCAAACCATGTTTTTAACAAGGGATTTTGTTGCCAAGAATTGTCAATTTTTTGGCAATCTTGATAAAGATAAACAAAGGCTTCTTGTTGTTGATTGGTTTTTAAGTTATTGATTTTAATTGAAATATTATCAAATTTTTTGCTAAAATTTGGCGTTGTCGTATCAATTTCATCGTCATTGAACACAACAAGAGAATGGATAAAAAATGGTGTATTGCTCGCTTGTACAATCGTCAAAGGCGTATGGGTGTCAAAGCCTTGTATAATCGGACTTGGTGTGGGGATTGCTGTTGTGATTGGTGGATTTTGGGTCTGTGTGTCAGTTTTGCCTTGAATTTTTGCGGTAAAATCCATGATTTTTTGTTGATTAAACCACGCCAGAACGCCCACGCCAGCCACGATAAAAAACACCGATAACAAACTGATTAATAAGCGATTTTTTCCAGTTCTGCTTAAATTTTGGGCTTGGGGTAGGGCGTTGTTATTTGTTGGGTTTTGTTGTGGGGGTGGTGATAAAGCTACCAGATTTTTGTTTGTTAAATTTGGCTCAGTTAAACTGTTATTGTCAAAATCTTTATCCAACATTTCGTCCAATGTTTCGTTTATTGTTTCATTGGTTAGCGGTTCAAAATTTGATAATCATTTGGATTTTTTATCAATAAAACCAATGATTTATCATCACCTGTTAGGCGATAAGTGGCTGGGTTGGCAAGGGCGTTGTTAATAATTTGGTTGTGGCTGTCGTTTGGTTGGTGCAACAGATTAAACAACAAATTTGCCAAAAATGGGCGATAAATGCTTTTTGCTGGCTAGATTGTTGTACCGCTTGCAAACACAAATCGCCACAGCCATCAGACATCACGGCTATACAGTCCGCATTTGACACATCTAGCCAATAGATATCTAACATTTGTTGCCAATTTTGTTGGGTAATAAAATGGGTTTCATTGACGTATTCGGACTTTTGTTCGTCAATTAGCTGTAAATTGGTAAAATAATCAATGGTTTTATCCGTAGGGTTGGCTAAAAATTGACTAAAAAATAATGGACTATCACCGATTTTTAAAATTAAAGCCTTGTTGATTGTATAATTTTGTTGATTAAAATCAGCATTGTCAAACACCAAAATCGCTGTCAAAGTACAATGATAATCGTCAAAATGAAAATGTTGTTCGTCATTAATGGCTTTTGGCAAATTTTCTCGCACGCTGGCGATATTTTTTAACAAAAATTCGTGATAAGTTTCTGCCAAATTTTGCTCAAAAATTTGCGGATTTTGCTGATTTTTTGTCAATATTTGTTTGGAAAAGTGGCTTAACAATTCGCCAATTTTTTGACTAAAATAACTTGCCCCAATCTCGCTATGTTTGGCAGAGCCTGCACCATCGCACACCACCGCCACAAAAAAACCTTGCTGTTTGGCGGTAAAAATACGGTCTTGATTGTTTATATTGTTATCAAGATGGGATTTTCCGATGTGGCTTGCGTGGGAGATTTGCCAAAAATTTGTGTCGGTCATGATGATTTCATTGTGTTTTGTTTAATTTTGTTGGGTTTTTAACGATTTTGTACCGTTGCCCAAGGTGAAATACTGCCGAGCTGTACGACTTCTTCAGGAGCGGATTGGGAGATTTTTTTTTAGGCTTGCCGATAGCCACACAAAAAATTCTACAAATTTGACAGCGTCAAGTTGTTTTGGTTCGTTGGTGATGGATAATTGTTTTAGGGCGTTGATTTCGTTTTCGCCTGTTTCAATGGCGACAGGGTAGATGACACAGCGTTTGTCGGCTTCGGCTTTTTGGCATTGTTGGGTGGCGGTGAGCCAAATATCGGCGTTGTCGGTCGGCAAGCCGTCTGACATGGTGATAATCCAAGGGCGAGTGTAGCTGATACCACGCTTACGCAGGCGGATACGCTCGTCATCAATCATGCGTAACGCAAGGAGCATACCTTCGCCCAGTGGTGTACAGCCATTTGAGCCAAACACCACTGGAAAGGCATCGGTGGCATCTGTCCAGTCCATCATGATTTCTGCGGTGTCGTTTATGCCACCGACTGTGATAATGGCAAGGCGGACACGGTTGCGAGCGGTTTCATCTCTGAATAGGTCTTCATAAAAGGCTTTGACACCAGCGTTTAACATATCAATTCGGCGTTTGCCATTGGCAGATAGAATTTTCATTGTGCCTGATACGTCTAGGACGAGTACGCAAAGAGTGCGTTGCGATGGGTTGTTGTTGTAGTCTATTTCTCGTAATTGGGCGGTTTGGTTCATGGTCGGCTCTTTTATTTTTTTGGGTATCATTTTATCAAAAAATGATATCTTGTGTGAATGGCTTTTTGTGATTTTTTGGTGTATTTTTTTTACGCAATATTTTTGATAAAATTTTTGACAAAAATGGTGGTTTTTGGTGTTTAAAAATGGTTTTTTGGGGTAAAATAGCCAAAATATCTGTTGGAGAATAAGATGAAAAAAAATCGTCTTTTGTTTGTTAGTTTGGTAGGATTGATTTTGCCAATCGCAACAATGGCACAAACTATTTCTATTTCTACCAAAAAACCCTTTCACGTCAGCCAGTTAGTTACCAAAGAAACCTTGTTATGCAACACAGCCGAATAGTAATGAAAAATGAAGTTGATTTTATTGGAAATTAGGACTGAGTAATTCAAGGCAGATTTTCCCAATATTCAACAAAAGCCTTTTAAAATTTGCAAATTACACCGTAACACGGTATTAAAGCAATTTAGTTCACAAAAATTGACATGGATAAA
>CAKMOY010000201.1 GCA_927911235.1 uncultured Moraxella sp. | reverse complement strand
CTTTTTCGGTTTTTTTACCGACAAATGTAGGAAACAATCGCCCAAAAAAACTGCCTTGATTTTTTTCATCATTATCATCATGGATAAGATATTGAATGGTTAAAATCAGTTTATTGACATTATCATCATTTTCCAAAGTTTTTACCGCCAAAATATGTACATCAGGCACGCTATAACGCACCGTTTGACAAAACTGCTGATAACGTTTGGCGATTTTTTGTTGCTGTATGTCAAAATCTGGGCTGACCTGTAGCCCAATACTCAAATTTTGTATATTATCAATACTGCTGGTATAGGCACTAAAAAAGGTTTCTAATTCATCAAAAACATCGGTCGGATAGCGATTATCTACACTAAAAGTGTGCTGTTGGTTCATGTATGGCATGGCGTTCTCATTTTTTTGGTTATGCCACATTATACCAATGTTTGATAGACAAAAAAACCAATACAAAATACGATGATTTTATATTGGTTTACATTAAATGTTTTAAAATAGCTAAATTAATTTTAAATGCTTTCTTTAGATGTACCAATGGTTTGTATTTTTTTGGTTAAGACAAAGGCGATGGGAAAAGATAAAATAATTCCGCCAATCCCTGCCATCATGATGTGTGGAATTTCATCAAAACCAACAACCAACGCAATAGTAATCAACACGCCAGCCAAAACTGTTGAAGCGATACTTGAGATTACGCTAAATAATTGCCAATTCATATTTTCCTCTCTTAACCTTGTTGGTTGATAAAAAGTTGGTTGGTAAAAAATAAAATAATCAATTTATGTGTATATTTATACGCCAATTCCATACTGATATCAAGGAAAAAATTGCTTACCTTTTTTACAAATTAATAACATTTTTTTATAAATCGGCAAGACAATAAAAACGTTATCTTTTTCGCCTTTTTTCTGCTAAAATTAACGGTTATTTATCCTTATTTTTATATTTCACTAGGAAATTTTATGAGCCATTCAGCCATTTCAAAAACCATGAGTTCAAACGAACTTCGCCAAGCCTATATTGATTTTTTTGCATCAAAAGGTCATACGCCTGTTGAGTCATCTAGTCTTGTGCCACATAATGACCCCACTTTGCTTTTTACCAATGCAGGAATGAACCAGTTTAAAGACGTGTTTTTAGGTCTTGATAAACGTGACTATAAACGTGCCGTTACGTCACAAAAATGCGTGCGTGCAGGCGGTAAACACAACGATTTGGACAATGTTGGCTACACTGCTCGCCACCATACGTTTTTTGAAATGCTGGGTAACTTCTCATTTGGTGATTATTTTAAAGAAAAAGCCATTCCGTTTGCGTGGGAATTTTTGACGTCTGATGAATGGCTTGCCTTGCCAAAAGACCGTCTGTATGTAACGGTTTATCATACCGATGATGAAGCGTTTGATATTTGGAATAAAGTCGTGGGCTTGCCAGCCGAGCGTATTATCCGTATTGGCGATAACAAAGGCGGTGAATACCAATCGGACAACTTTTGGGCGATGGGCGATACAGGCCCGTGCGGCCCTTGTACCGAAGTGTTTTTTGACCATGGCGAGCATATTTGGGGCGGACTACCTGGTACGCCTGAAGAAGATGGCGACCGCTATGTGGAAATTTGGAACAACGTCTTTATGCAGTTTAACCGCCAGAAAGACGGCACGCTAGAAAACTTACCTGCCCCAAGTGTTGATACAGGCATGGGACTTGAGCGGATTAGTGCGATTATGCAAGGCGTGCATAGCAATTATGAGATTGATATTTTCACCCAGTTGATGAGCAAAGCGATTGAAATCATCGGAATGCCAAGCGACACAGATGCACAAAAAGAGCCGTCTTTAAAAGTGCTTGCCGACCATATCCGTTCTGTGGCGTTTTTGATTGCGGACGGTGTGATTCCAAGCAATGAAGGGCGTGGCTATGTGTTACGCCGTATTATCCGCCGTGCAGTACGTCATGGCAACAAACTTGGGGCGACAGACAATTTCTTTTATAAATTGGTTGCACCGCTTGCCGACATCATGGGCGATGCTTATCCACAACTTCGCACCGAAAAAGCCAAAATTGAACAAGCGATTTTAAAAGAAGAAGAGCAATTTGCCAAAACTTTATCACAAGGCTTGCGACTGCTTTCACAAGAATTAGAAACCTTAAAAGCTGGCGATACACTGGCAGGCGAGATTGTGTTTAAACTGTATGATACTTATGGTTTCCCTGCGGATTTGACCGCTGATATTTTGCGTGAAAAAGACATTGGTATTGACGAAAATGGCTTTGAGCAAAGCATGAACGAGCAACGCCAACGTGCCAGAGAAGCAGGCAAATTTGGCATGGATTATAACAGTTTAATCCAAGTGGACAGCAAAACTGAGTTTTTGGGCTACGAAAAATTAGCAAGCGACAGCACCATTACCCATCTTTATAAAGACGGCAAACCAACTGACAGCTTATCCGAAGGCGATGAAGGCGTATTAATCCTTGAACAAACGCCATTTTATGCCGAAAGTGGCGGACAAGTGGGCGAATTGGGCGAAATCAGCACCGCCACAGGCGTGTTTGAAGTGCTTGATACGCAAAAATCTGGACAAGCGTTCATTCATCATGGCGTGGTCAAAATGGGGCAAATTGATGTCAATCAACCAAGCCACGCCCAAGTTGCCGAGCAGGTGCGTGCGTCAAGTGCCAAAAACCACTCCGCCACTCACCTACTGCACGCAAGCCTACGTCAAGTGTTTGGTGAAACTGTTACCCAAAAAGGCTCAATGGTCAGTGCTGACCTACTGCGTTTTGACTTCTCTTACGATAAAGCCTTGAGCGAGCAAGACATTATTACCCTTGAAAATATCGTGAATCAACAAATTTTGGCAAATACCCCTGCGGTGGTGGAAGTGCTGGACATTGAAACCGCCAAAACCAAAGGGGCGATGATGCTCTTTGGCGAAAAAATATGGCGACACCGTGCGTGTGCTGTCAATGGGTACGCTTGACAAGGACGGCAAACCGTTCTCAATTGAGCTGTGCGGTGGCCTGCATGTCAAGCACACAGGCGATATTGGCTTGTTTAAAATTATAAGCGAGCAAGGCATTTCGGCAGGAGTTCGCCGTATTGAAGCGGTTACAGGCATGGGTGCGGTCAAATATGTGCAACAAGGCGACAAACAATTGAGCCAACTTGCCAATCAGTTTAAAGCCAAGCGTCATGAAATCGTGGGACGTGTGGAGCAGTTAAACGACAAAAATCGTGAGCTTGAAAAACAGCTTGAGCGTTTAAATCAAAAATTGGCAAGTTTGCAAGCCAATTCTTTAACCGACAATATCCAAGAAATTGGCGGTCAAAAAGTGCTAATCGCCACCGTAAACGGCATGGACGGCAAGGCTTTGCGTACGCTATCAGACGACATGAAATCAAAACTTCATGACGGCATTGTGGTTTTGGCAAGTGTGCATGATGACAAAATCGCCTTTACCGCAAGCGTGGGCAAAAACTTGACCGACAAGCTAAAAGCTGGCGATTTGATTAAATACTTGGCGGAGAATCTTGGTGGTAAAGGTGGCGGTAAGCCTGACTTTGCTCAAGGCGGTGGTACGGACGTTGCCAAATTGCCGAGTGTGATGGGGGAGTTGGTGAAGTGGATTAGGGAGAAGTTGGGTTGATTCAATTTTTCAATAATGGTAAATTTGTAAGGTGTGTTTTTCGCACCTTACATTTATAAAAACTAAAAAGTTACATAAGTTAAAGTATATGACAAATCCTACAGTATTGATTTTAAATCAACTATTTCGATTAAACTCTATACCATCAATAGATATGCTACCACTTGATAGATTTATCGCCTTAACTACTGAACCATTTTCAGATAGCTGTCCATTAAAAATTCGTCAAGATTTATCTGAAGATACACTGGATAAAATCCCATTTTTTCGTTTATGTGAAAGTCTTTTATTGACTTTACAACGTGAAGAAAAAATTAAGTTGACCACAACAGGTGCTTTTTTTACCGTTTATACCACAAAGTTTAATTGGGGCTTTAATGATAATTATTTCAATGAATTTGTTCCGCAATTTGGCTTTATGTATTCTTTATATTTGTTACAAAAATATGGTGATGAACCACGTCCCACCAAATTTTATGCTGAAAAATATCTAGCAATAGCAGGAAATCTTCGTTCGGAATTTTTAGAGCATTTTGAATCCGAATACCGACCAGCGGTACATGGATTTAATAATTGTTATTCCGTGCGAATGTTTGAGCGTTTTACCGATTGGTTTGGGTTCACTTCAACCCCAAAAGTAAAACATAATAAAATAATGATGACACAAAAAACTGAAATTTTTGATAAAGTATTTTTGTGGAAAAACTAAAAAAGAGAAAAACATGACAACATACCAACCACCAAAAATCTGGACAAACGACAGTGAAAATGGCGGAAAATTCGCCAACATCAACCGACCAACCGCAGGAGCAAGACATGAAAAAACCCTACCCGTTGGCAATAATCCGCTACAACTGTATTCGCTTAACACGCCAAACGGTGTAAAAATCAACATCATGCTAGAAGAACTAGCTGAAATTGGCGAACAAAACGCCAAATATGACGCTTACAAAATTGATATTTCACAAGGCGACCAATTCGGCTCGGGCTTTGTCAATATCAACCCAAATTCCAAAATCCCTGCACTCGTTGATAACTCGGTCAATCCACCGATAAAACTGTTTGAATCTGGGGCGATTTTGCTGTATTTAGCCGAAAAATTTGGGCAGTTTATCCCAACAGACACCGCAAAACGTGCCGAATGTTTGACTTGGTTATTTTGGCAAATGGCATCTGCTCCGTATTTGGGCGGTGGTTTTGGGCATTTTTACGCTTACGCACCGACAAAACAAGAATATCCGATTAACCGCTTTACGATGGAAACCAAACGCCAATTAGACGTTTTAGACCAACATTTAGCAAAAAATATCTTTATGTGTGGCGATGATTATACCATTGCAGATATGGCGATTTGGGCGTGGTACGGACAGTTAGCACAGGGCAAATTGTACAATTCGGCAGAGTTTTTGCAAGTTGAAAGTTATCAACATTTGCAACGTTGGACAAAATTGATTGGCGAACGCCCTGCGGTTGAGCGTGCGGTTAATTTGACATTGCAAGCGATTGCCTAATTTATGATATTTTTGGCATAATTTTACCAAAAGTCTTGCCCCTACCGTCCGTATGGTATAAAATAAAGTGTTTACTTTTGGTATCAAAAATCAAAATTTTCATAAATTTTGGTTATGTTTTTCATCTAAATAGTTTGCATTTGCAATATAAGGGTAAAAAATGGCTTTAATTGTACAAAAATACGGCGGTACGTCAATGGGTAGTATTGAGCGTATTAAAAATGTCGCCCAACGTGTCAAACGCTGGCATGACAATGGACACCAAGTGGTTGTCGTGGTATCTGCTATGAGTGGCGAAACCAATCGTCTTATCGGTTTGGCAAATGAAATTAGCAAAAATCCAGACCCACGAGAATACGACCAAATGGTTTCTACAGGCGAGCAAGTGTCTATTTCATTGCTTGCGATGGCGTTAAAAGAGATTGGTGTCAATGCCAAATCTATGACAGGCGGTCAAGTCGCCATTCGTACCGATGACAGCCATACCAAAGCCCGTATTCAGCACATTGACGACAGCCAGTTGCGTGAAGCACTGGATAACGGCATGGTCGTGGTCGTTGCAGGCTTTCAAGGCGTGGACGACAAAGGCGATATTAACACGCTTGGGCGTGGCGGTTCGGATACCACAGGCGTTGCGTTGGCGGCTGCGTTAAATGCCGATGAATGTCAGATTTATACAGACGTTGATGGCGTTTATACCACCGACCCACGTGTAACGCCAAAAGCCAAAAAAACTTGACAAAATCACTTTTGAAGAAATGCTAGAAATGGCAAGTCTTGGCTCAAAAGTGTTACAAATTCGTTCAGTAGAATTTGCAGGCAAATACCAAGTACCTTTGCGAGTTTTATCAAGTTTTGATGAAAACGTTGATGGCAAATTTGACGATAATTTTAAACAAAATGTTGGCACACTCATTACCACAGACAGCGGAGATAACATGGAACAACCAATCATTTCAGGCATTGCCTTTACTCGTGATGAAGCAAAAATTACCTTGCGTGATGTCCCAGACCGTCCGGGCGTTGCATCAGCGATTTTGACTCCTATCAGCGATGCCAACATTGAAGTGGATATGATTATCCAAAACCTATCAACCGAAGGTTTGACCGACTTTACCTTTACCGTCAGCCGTAATGATTATCAAAAATCAGTAGAAATCTTAAACGAACACCTAGCCGAAATCGGTGGTACAGAAGTTGTTGGACAAGACAAAGTCGTCAAAGTCTCTTTGGTCGGTGTCGGCATGCGTTCGCACGCAGGCGTGGCAAGTAAAATGTTCCAAGTCTTAGCCGAAAATCATATCAACATTCAAATGGTATCAACCAGCGAAATCAAAGTATCGGTTATCATTCACGAAGAACACCTTGAAAAAGCAGTAAAAGTCTTACACACTGCTTTTGGTCTTGACCGTAAAGAAGGCGAAAGCAAAGTCGCTGGCCTATAAAAACATAAACATTGGCAATGGTGAATAAAGTTCTTAATCATTGCTAATTTTTTATTTTTTGTAAAAATTCTAGTACATAAAGGTTAATGTTGCTATAATGCTACATTGACCTTTTTATTTTATAAACATAAATATTATGGGGCAACCAAATTTTTAAATCTTATCCATCATTTTTACAAAACTTTTGTGAAAAGACCAAAAAATGATTGGTAATTTTTGTAAAAGGTTTTATAATAAGTTTTAACAAATAATCATTTGGGCAAATGATAAAAAACTGTGTATAAACCTCAACAAGGTAGTTCTCTATCCATTGAAATTGGTTGTGAACATAAGGAGTGTGAAATGTTAATTCTAACCCGCCGTGTCGGCGAAACCTTAATGATTGGTGATGAAGTCAGTGTAACTGTATTGGGCGTAAAGGGCAATCAAGTACGTCTAGGCGTAAATGCACCCAAAGACATCGCAGTCCACCGTGAAGAAATCTATCAACGTATCTTGCATGAGCGTGGCGAAGAGTACACCCCTGCGTTCACCATGCCAAACTATAATTCTGATAATCGTGGCTATGATAACCGCAACTTTGACCCAAATCAAAACTACCGCAATGCTCCAAATTATCAAAAAACTTATCCAAATCAACAACACGGCTACCAAAACGACTATCGTAACTATAACCGTGAACGTTTTGACAATCCAAACTTTAAACAAAACAAACCACAAATGAGCCATTTGGAAAATCGTGGTTTTGGGCAACAAAATGCCGATAACTTTAACCCATCATTTGACCCTTTTGAAGACGATTATTATAATCGTTAATTGTGGTTATTTGATGAAAAGTTAAATTTTTTAGGAGATTTTGATGATTAGTCCAGTTGCTTTGTCGTCTTTATTGTCAAAAATTGATAATAAAACCCTTAATTTTAAAGGTGTCTTGGAATTTATTGACGCAAACTATGATTACACACCAACCCAATTTACCAATGGTCTGTTGCACAATGCCCCTTATGAAAATGAGGCAGTTGCAAGGTATTTGGTTTTGCCAAACACAATAATTTAAGCCAAAATTGATACCTTAAAGTTATT
>CAKMOY010000200.1 GCA_927911235.1 uncultured Moraxella sp. | reverse complement strand
TTCATCAATCCGCTTTTGAATGTTCGCCACATCGGCATTTTTGGCAATTCAAAAGTGATATGATAACTTGTCCCCATCGTTTTGCCATCAATACTTTGATAATTGGGTGGTTGCTGACACGCTAGTCAAACCCAACATCATTGCACCCATAGCCAACCCCAAATACACAATTTTTTTTCATTTTTTTTACCTTTTTTTTAAAATTTTTATTAAATATTTTTTAAATTATTCTTGTTTAATATCACAAAAAATCGCCCCAAGTGCCTGTGCCAAATCATCAGCACGCATTTGAATCTCAAGCCCACGTCTGCCACCGCTAAAATAAATCGTGTCAAAATCTTTTGCCGTTTCATCAATCACCGTTGGCAAGCGTTTTTTTTGCCCAAGCGGACTGACACCGCCCAACACGTAGCCAGTCGTGCGTTCTACCAGTTTTGGGTCTGCCATCACCGCTTTTTTACTGCCGATGGCTTTGGCAATTTTTTTTAAATTTAACAAATGCTCAACAGGCACGCACGCCACCGCCAATTTTTGATTATCGTCTTGCACCACAAGGGTTTTGAACACTTGTGCAGGATTTAGCTCCAGTTTCTGGGACGCTTCTAGCCCATAACTGTCGCTATTTGGGTCATGTTCATATTCATGCAATGAAAAATTTAATGTTAATTTTTTTGCCAAATTTACCGCAGGGGTCATCGTTTTTTCCTTTTGCCAAAATGCACAAAAACCAGCTCAAACGAACTGGTTTTTTGATAAAAAAGCCAAAATTAGCTACTTTTCGCAACCATATAATCAACCGCAGCTTTGACTTCATCATCAGAAGCAGCACTACCACCTTTGGCAGGCATTGCTCCTGTTTTGCCAGTGAAGCCTTCAATAGCGTGTTTATAAAGTGTGTCTTTGCCTTGTGCGATACGTGGTTTCCAGTTTTCTTTGTCGCCTGGTTTTGGTGCACCTAGCAGACCTGCATCATGACAGGCTTTACAAGTTTGACCATACAATTTTTCGCCTGCATCGCTAGCAGTTGCGGTTGTAGTTTGGGTCGCAGGTGCAGAAGCGGTTGCTGTGGCAGTTGCCGTTTCGGTTGTCGCTGTAGAAGCAGTTGCAGTTGCTGACGCTGGTGCAGGTGTGGCAACTGGAGTTGCTGGCTCTTTGGCGGCTGGAGCAGGGTTGTTGGCACGAGCGATTTCGCCTTGTTCAGCGGCGATGTCTTCGGTGGCGTGGTGGGCGGTTTCTTGTTTGCTACACGCTGTCAAGCCCATGCCCATTGCTAATACGCTTGCCATCACAAATGATAATTTTGCCATAATAATTTTCCTTTAAATATAAATGTTGGCTAATTTGGCTAAAAAAACAAAATTGCAAAATGAAAATGAATGATTGCAATTGTTGCTATATTATAAACCTAAAATCCGTTATATAAAAAGGGTTTTTGTAAAAAAATATTTAAAATATATGATTAAAAATGTTTATTTTGTATAAAAACATTGACCTAAAGGACAAAATCAGCTAGAATGTGGCTCTATTTTTATCCTAATCTGAGCTGATGTCGTGCATGGGCGTGCAAGGCTAATAACTAACTATACAGCCAGATTAATGTGTCCTTGCCCAATTATTTTATAGACTTAAGGAGTCTTAAATGCCATCAGTTAAGGTAAAAGAAAACGAACCAGTAGATATCGCAATCCGCCGTTTTAAACGTGCTTGCGAAAAAGCAGGTATTTTAGCAGATGTTCGCAAACACGAATTTTACGAAAAGCCAACCCAAGAACGTAAACGTAAAAAAGCAGCCGCGGTAAAACGTTACAAAAAGAAAGTATCTCGTGAGTCTATCCGCACCACACGTCTTTACTAATTGATCTGGTTGCTTGGCAATCTAAAAATAGTAAAACCAAAAGCCGCTTTTTTTAAGTGGCTTTTTTTATATTTTTAAAATTTTTTAACCAATTTTTAACAACATTGAAGGAATAAAAAAAATGTCCAGTTTAAAAGACAACCTAAGCGAAAAAATCAAAACCGCCATGAAAGCCCGTGAATTAGAAACGGTTAAAGTCTTGCGTAATGTGCAAGCGGTGATTAAACAGATTGAAATTGACCGTCAAATTACCCTTGATGACAATGGCGTACTTGAGATTTTGCAAAACAAACCAAACAACGCCAAGAATCGTTGGCGATTTTTACCGCCAATGGGCGTGAAGATTTGGCTCAAAAAGAGCAGTTTGAAATTGATGTGATTGGCGAATTTTTGCCACAGGCGATGAGCGAAGATGAAATCGTGGCGTTGGTAAATGCCGAAATCGCCAAACAAGGGGCGACAGGTATGCAACAGATGGGTAGCGTGATGAATGCGTTAAAAGCCCAGACGACAGGACGTGCCGACCCTGCGATTTTATCAAAATTGGTAAAACAAACATTGCAAGGCTAAATTTGTTTACTAAATTTGTTTAAATAAAAACCAAACTTACAATTTTTTTGGGTTTGGTTTTTTATTTTTTATCAATCAGCTTATTTTAAAATAATTTCTAACACAAATTTTGTTCCAATAAAGGCAATACCAAGCAAAATCACCCCATAAATCGCCATGTTGCTTGCTTTGACACCCCGCCAACCATATTTGTAATGCCCAAATAACAACGCCCCAAAAACCAGCCACGACAGCACGCTAAATACGGTTTTGTGGGCTAAATGTTGCCCCAATAAATCGGTCGTATCCATAAAACCAAGCCCAAGCGACAGCGACAACAGCACAAAGCCCACTGTTATCATATCAAACAACAGATTTTCCATTTGTTGTAAAGAAGGCAGTTTTGCGACCCAAAGACGGTTCATAGAGCGGTGTTTTAACTCACGAATTTGCAAGCGTAACATCACCGCTTGCACTGATGACATAAACAGCACCGAATACGCCCCCAACGCAATGATAATATGCCCTTGTAGCGATAGGCTCATGCCTGTCAAAGGCTGATACGGTGCATTGCCAAAAAAGCCCGTTAGCACGCCGATAATTGCCAACGGCGTTGCCAAAATGCCAAGCGGTAAAATCTCACGATACAGACAAAATCCCCAATAAAACATCATCATAAACAGCGTGGTTAAAGAAATGGTGTTAAATAAATTAAAATTTAAACCATAAATGGTAATGATTTTGGGATAAAGGGTGATGGCATGGACGACAAGACCGACCAGCAAAAAACTTAAAGTAATGCCTTTGTGAATGGGTTTTTGCCATGCCAACGCCCACGACAGATAGACCAACGTCAATCCATAACAAACCAATGATAACACGAGCAATAAAAACACAGGACTTCCCCAAATGCCAATTTTATAAAAATTTAAGAATGAAAGTAATTTTACCAAAATAATTGGTAGTTTTGTCAGTATTTTGTTAGCAGTTTTTGTCAATTTAGCATAAAATAGCAACAAGACGACATTTTTTTGTCAAAATAGGTGAATAATGTGTTAGTTTAGCATTTTTTATTGATTTTAGCATTTTAAAAACTGATGTATTTTGTGCTAAATGATACGATTTTAACTTTCATTGTAAATTTTTTAAAGAGTAATATTATGTTTGAAACTTTAACTGAACGCTTATCAACGAGCCTACGCAATGTCGCAGGCACAGGACAATTAACCGAAGACAACATCAAAGACACCTTGCGTGAAGTGCGTATGGCACTGTTAGAAGCGGACGTGGCATTGCCAATCGTGCGTGATTTTGTGGCACGCATTAAAGACAAGGCGTTGGGTCAAGAAGTGCTAAAAGAGCTACAACCGGGGCAAGCTTTCGTCAAAATCGTGTATGACGAGCTGACCGAAATGATGGGTAGCGAAAATCAACAGCTTGAAATGACGGGCAAACCGCCAGTGATTTATCTAATGGCAGGCTTGCAAGGGGCAGGTAAAACCACGACCACAGGTAAACTTGCCAAATACCTACAAGACCGCCACAAGAAAAAAGTCATGCTGGTATCAGCAGATGTGTATCGCCCTGCGGCGATTAAACAGCTTGAGCAAGTTGCCGAGCAAGTTGGGGCAAGTTTTGTGGCTTCAACTGCAGATGAAAATCCGATTGACATCGCCAAACATGCCATCGCCCAAGCCCAGCTAAAATATCAAGATGTGTTGATTATTGATACCGCAGGTCGTTTGCATATTGACAACGACATGATGGAAGAAATCAAAGCCTTGACCGCCGCCGTCAATCCAGCAGAGACCTTGTTTGTCGTGGACTCAATGACAGGGCAAGACGCTGCCAACACAGCAAAAGCCTTTAATGACGCATTGCCTTTGACTGGCGTGATTTTGACAAAAACTGACGGTGACGCTCGTGGTGGTGCAGCCTTATCGGTGCGTGCGATTACAGGCAAACCGATTAAATTTTTGGGTCGTGGCGAAAAATTGGACGCACTTGAGCCATTTCACCCAGAACGTGTCGCACAGCGTATTTTGGGTATGGGCGATGTGTTGTCTTTGGTTGAAGAAGTTGAAAGCAAGATTGACCGTGAAAAAGCCGAACGTATGGCGAAAAAAATCCAAAAAGGCGGTGAGTTTGACCTTGAAGATTTATTGACCCAATTCCAACAAATGCGTAACTTGGGCGGTATGGCAGGTTTCCTTGACAAAATACCGGGCATGAGTGGTGCGGATATTCAAAAAGCGGTACAAGAAGCCAAACCAGAAGAAAAGGTCAAAGAAATGGAAGCGTTAATCCATTCTATGACCCCATTTGAACGTCAAAACCCAGACAAAATTAACCCAAGCCGTAAACGCCGTATCGCTGATGGCTCTGGCAAAACGGTGCAAGATGTCAATGCCTTGCTAAAACAGCACAAACAAATGGCAAAATGATGAAAATGTTGTCCGACCCATCAGGTATTAGCAAAATGATGCGTGCGGTACAAGGTTTAACCAAAGGTATGAGCGGACAAGGTGGCGGACCATTGTTTGGTGGCAATCAGCAACAACAGCCAGCCCCTGTGATGGGTGAGGCGATTGATGTGAATGCGGTGAATGCCAATATGTCCGCCCCAACATCAACGAATACACCAAAATTTAAAACCCGTTTCTAAACAAGCATTTTAAAAAATTGGTAAATAAGCATAAGAAATTGATTTTCTTGTGCTTTTTTATTGGAGTGTCTAACCCCAAAATATCCATAAAAAAATCCTGCCAAACTGACAGGATTTTTTGTATACCAAAGGCTTACATTAGTTAGTTGTACTCGCTGGTACGACAACAGTTTCAGTGTTGATAATCATTTCAGGGCCGTCAACGATGTAAACTTCTACACGGCGACCTTCTTGTTCTTTACCTTGAGCACCAACGGTATTTTTTGGTTTGATAAGTTCTAATTGAGCTTCTGGCACGCCATTGTCAATCAAGAATTTTTGAACTGCTTGAGCACGTTCTTTAGACAGTTTTTCGTTGGCAGTTGCGTTACCTGTGCTATCGGTGTAACCACTTACGCCTAGTTTTTTTCCTTGTTTAGCAGCTTCTAGGATTTCTTTGGCTTTTTCAACAGCTTGTGGTGCTACGTCTGCTTTGCCTGTGGCAAAGTAGAAGTTTAAGCGACCATTTTCAAAGTAAACTGATGGCTCAGTTGATGAAATGACAACTTCTTCAGTCGCAGGTGCAGACGCAGTCGCCATTGGCATGGCTGAATCTGCCATCACGTTGTAATCAGGTAGTAAGGCTTTGATACCGTCAATCAATTTGGTAGTTGCAGCATCATCAGGGGTTGCAACCATCACGTGATTACCGTCAAATTTTACAGAAGCTGATGGTACGCCTTTAACAAGGTTTAATACGTCAGTTAGTTTGTCAGTAGCTGGGAAGTTCACATCATAAGTTGGGTCTACATTTAGGCTAACGGCTTTTTCGGCATCAGTACCAAATACATTGGTAAATGCACCTAAGATTTTTGATTTTAAGCCTTCATCGCCAACTGTTCCCAAACCGCCCAATGTCAATGCACCGTCCGCACCTGTTGCAAATGCTAAAGTTGGTGCTAACAATGACGCAGGTGTCGCAGAAGCAACTGATGCAGGGGCAACGACCGCTTCATTGGTTTGGATACGTGGGGCTTCGTTGTCTTTGCCACAGCCTTTTAACAACATCGCTGCTAAACCACCCAAGATTAACAAAGCGATTAATGGCAATAACCATTTTGGCAAACCGCTGGTTTCTTCAGGTTTTGGTGTGGCGACAAGGTTTTCTTCAACACGAGTGTTTGCTGTATGAGCTGTTGTGTTGGTCGTTGCTTGTGCTGGGCTGATGTTCAAGGCTGTCAAAATGCCAGCTGGAATAAAGGCATACGCCCATGTTGGTAGAACGCTTGCAACTGAGCTGATGTTATTTGCCAAAAATGCAGGTAGTGGCATTGTGCCAGACAAACCACGCAATTCATTTAACACAAGTGGGGCGGCACGGCTTACCAAAGTTTGGGTTTCGTCTTCTGATACGCTGTAGTGTTTTGACAGCTCTTGTACCATGTTGCTACGGTGCAATGAATTTGGTAACAAGCGGTCAAGGAAAGTTACGTCTTCTTTCTCAATGGCGGCATCGCCAAACACGCTGTAAGATTGGTTATCTGCCAAACGTGCGATAAAAATGGCATATACTTTTTCAAGTAGTGATGTATAGTTGCCAGTGGTGTCCGTATGGTTGCCTAATAAAATAGGCGTTATGGTACGGGTTAAATGTTCAATTAAGTTCATGGAAATCCCCAACTTTGTTTCGTTAAAATGGAGGTTTTGACAGTTTGTTAAGATTTTTTAAAATCTTTGATAATAAAATGTCATAAAGTTTTGATATGTGTGCATAAATTAAACTAAATTTATATCTTTCGCAATTATAAAAAGTAACCAAAACGTAATCATTGTGTAAATTTAAGCAGTTAAAGGCAGTTTTTTGCCGATAAAAAAGATATCTTTTTGCTAAAAAAAGCCAAAAACTTGCCAAAAAACTCAACAAATTTTTCTGTAACTTAATGATTTTTATTGATTATTTATCAAATTTACATAAATACTAAAAAAATCCGCCCTTTTTTGAAATTTTCGGTATATTAGGCGTTTTTAAACCCAATTTTTAACAACAGCTTTAATAACGTTTTTAACAACAGTTTTTACAAAATTTTTAAGCAATTTGACAAAGTGTAGATGATTATGATGACATTGATAATTATAGCGGTAACGGTGGCGGTGAGCTTGTTGGCGTGGCAGTCGCCAAAGTTGATGGACAGGCTGATTTTTATCCACCAGCCATCAAAAAAGGACAGGTGGACAGATTTTTGACGCATGGTTTTATTCACAAAGATGGTTTTCATCTGTTTTTTAATATGATTACTTTGTTTTCGTTTGGACAAGGTATGCAAAAGTTTTATAATCAAAAATTGGGCGTGATTGGCTTTTTGTTATTTTATTTGTTTGCGATTGTGGTGTCGTCCATTCCTGATTATGTCAAATACAAAAATAACCGCAATTTTGCGTCCTTGGGTGCGTCAGGCGGTGTGTCTGCGGTGATTTTTGCGTTTGTGTTATTTCAGCCTTGGAGTATTTTGTGGTTCTTTTTTATTCCCATGCCTGCGATTTTGTTTGCGATTTTGTATACAGGTTATGTGATTTATTTGGACGGTAAAAATCAGTTTAATATCAATCATACCGCCCATTTGGTCGGTGGTATTGTCGGTATGTTGGTTACAATCGTGATTGAGCCAAGCATTGTGCCACATTTTTTCAATGCGTTAATGCACCCAAAATTTTAAACTTAGGTTTTTACATGATTTACGACATTATTGGTGATATTCACGGACAGGCGGATAAACTTATCGGCTTGTTAAACAAACTCGGTTATCAAGACAACGGCAAATTTTTTTCAAGCACCGCCCAATCACAAGGCGATTTTTATCGGTGATTTTGTGGATAGGGGTGCAAAACAATTAGGTACGCTAAACATTGTGTTTAATATGCTTGATAATTCTCAAGCCCTAGCCGTCATGGGTAATCATGAATACAATGCGTTGGCGTTTGCCACACTTGATAAACGAGAAAATAATCAAGAACATTTAGCATATTTACGCAAGCATAATGACGTGCATACCAAGCAACATCAAGAATTTTTGGACGAAGTGGGTTTTGGTTCGGATTTGCACAAATTTTGGTTAAAACGTCTGTATGAATTACCGTTGTGGCTTGAGCTTGATAATGCGTGTTTTGTTCATGCGTGCTGGGACGAAAAGTCTATGAGTGTGTTAAAACCGCTTTTAACCGATAAAAACCAAATGACCGAACATGGGCTACAACTTACGTCTTATAAGGGGACGGACGAGTACAATGCATTAGAACGTGTGTTAAAAGGCGTGGAAGTGCCATTGCCTGATGGCGTGCATTTTTTTGATAAAGAGCAAAACAAACGCCACAATGTGCGTGTGGAATGGTGGCTCAAAAACTTAAGTCATCAGCCGATTCATCAGATTGCAAGGGCGAGCAAGTCAGATTTGGTGAGCATTCCGATGGATGCTATGAGCGGTATAGTGGATTTTGCGTTTCGTCATCATAAGCCAATTTTTATTGGGCATTATTGGTTAAACGGTACGCCAATGATATTGGCAGAAAGTTCGGACGATACGGCAGGCGTGGTGTGCGTGGATTATTCGGCAGGGCGAGATGGGTTTCTGACGGCTTATCAGTTTGATACCGAAAATCCTATGCTATCTAATGACAATTTTGTGCAATTTGAGCATTTTTGACATATTTTGAGAACATGACAAAAAGTGATAAAAAATGATTAAAAGATCGATTGAGCCAATTAAACTTTTGTTTATCATGCAAGGCTCGTATTTTAAACGCCTAATCATTCCGCAGACGATAATGTTTATTTTCTCGTCAGCGATTTACTATTACCAAACGCATATTGCCGAAAATCCCATTCCGCTCAATCCGTCTATTTTTGCCTTGCTTGGCGTGTCGTTGGCGATTTTCCACGGCTTTTGTAATAACGCTGCTTATGATAGATTTTGGGAAGGGAGAAAACTTTGGGGCAGTTTGGTTTGGCAAACTCGCAACATCGCACGCCAAGTATTAAATTTGCCAAATGTTGAATTCGCCGACAAACAAGCCTTTATCCGCCTAGTGATGACGCATATGCACTGTTTACGCCATCAACTGCGTGATGAAGACAATCAAGAAACGCTAAAAAGACTGCTTGATAAAAATCAACAATCGCAACTTTTTGGCAAGCCATTTACTGCGTTGCTTTTAACGCAAAAAATGGGTGAAATGGCAAGTGTTTGGCAAAAAAACAACCAAATCAATGATTTACAATGGCAAAGCATAGACAATAGTATCGGGCAAATCGCCCAAATTCAAGCAGGGTGCGAACGCATTTATAATACGCCTGTGCCGTTTGCGTATTTTGTGCTACTGCATCGGACGGTGTATTTGTACTGTTTTATGTTGCCGTTTGGGCTTGGTAATACGATTGGCTGGGTTACGCCGATTGTGGTGGCGTTTATTGGTTATTGTTTTATGGCGTTAAATGAGATTGTTGATGAGATTAGTCAGCCGTTTGGTTTGTCAGAAAATCATTTGCCACTGTGTATGATGTGTGATACGATTGAAACGCAGTTGTCAATGTTAAGTGAGCAAAAGTTTGACAAAGACATTCGCCCAAAATACGGCAAAATATGTGGTGAATTGAGAAAATAATGCAAAATCAAACCGTTTCATTAAAACCATTTATCACTTGTCTAATTATCAGTTATCTATTATCAATGGCGTTGTTAATGTGGCTAGACCGTCTTGGTTTAGATAATTTTGGGGTAATTGAAGCCGTATTATACAGTTCATTTATTACCAATTTTTATCCTCCATTGCCGTAAAACCACCGACTTCAGGCGGTGAATATAAGGCAAACTTAAGCAATCATGCTTAAAAAAAAAAACGCATGGACCCCCCCCGTTGTTTAGTGCGGTGTATTTTGCTGTCCAATGTACTGGCGGACAATCTCAATTGGAGCACCGCCACAACTACCTGCAAATAACTAGGCGACCATAACGCACCACCCCATAACTGCTCTTTGATGGACGGATACCCCTTTCTTACGGAGTAATCGACTAGACACGCCTTTCAAGCTATTCACCAAACTAGAAATAGCCACTTTAGGCGGATAAACCACCAATAAATGCACATGGTCGCATTCACCATCGAACTCAACTAAGTTCAGCCTCAAAACTTTGAACAAACTTCTTCAAAGATAACCTGCATATCATCTAAAAATCTCTTTTAGTGAATACTTTTCTGCGGTATTTAGCCACAAAGACCAAA
>CAKMOY010000199.1 GCA_927911235.1 uncultured Moraxella sp. | reverse complement strand
TATCAAAGAAAATAGGTTTAAAATTTTACCTAAAAATTACAATTCTTAAAAAATCAGATTTATCAATGTCTCGTTTATCCTTAAGTACTCATCAAACTACCGACAATAAAGCCGACAACAAAACAAACAAAAATCAAGTTTTACAATCTTTTATCAAAGCAATCCTACAAATTGGCATTATTGGGGCTGTGTGGGGTTTTTCCGTTGTTATCAAAAAATTCATTGACTTACCCATGTCATCAGGCGTACTCGGTTTGTTTATCTTACTCGCTTTGCTTTTTAGCAAAATTATCAAACTTGAACAAATATCTATCGGTTCAAGGCTCATTTTAAACGAATTTGTCCTGCTGTTTTTACCGCTTATGATGGAAATGATACAGTACAAAGATTTGTTTGTTCATCAAGGCGTGCAGATTGTCATCACAGTTGTTATCGGCACTGCTATGGTTATGCTCGGCTCGGCAATCACTTTTATTTTTGCCAATCGTGTCAAAAAACGTTGGTTAAAAAAATCCAAAAGTTCATCTGTAAACCCAACCCAAAATATATAAGGAGACAAATTATGTTGGCTTTTTTATGTTTGGTTTGGACGATTTTTGCTTATATCGTGGCAAAATATTTATTCAAAAAATACGGCTACTTTTGGCTCAATCCAATTATCACCGTATCTACCGTAACCATCGTGCTGATGCTGTGGCTTGGCATTTCTTACGATACTTATCGTCAAGACACCGACTGGATTCCCAAGCTGATTGCCCCTGCGACTGTGGCGTTTGCCGTACCGATTTATGAATATCGCCGATTGATTGCTAAAAATATTGGCGTTTTGTCCATTTCTATTTTTGTTGGTATGTTTGTGGGCGTGGTCAGTGCGTATATGTGTGCCAAGCTGTTTGATTTTGACCAGACATTGACCCATAGTATGATGGCTCGCTCGATTTCCACGCCGTTTGCCATTGATTTGGCGGAACAAATTCACGGCTCATCATCGCTTGTCACGCTGTTTACACTGATGACAGGCTTGACAGGCATTGTCATTGGCGATATGGTGTTGGCAATTTCTCGCATTCGTTTTCACCTTGCCAATGGCGTGGCGTTTGGTAATTCATCTCATGGTTTTGGCACAGCAAGGGCGACACAACGCCACGAAAGCGAAGGCGTAATCGCCAGTTTAACCATGATTTTGGCAGGGCTATTTATGGTATTTGCAGGGTCAAGTTTGGTAAAATTGGTGGATTTTTTGGGTGGTTTTTTTCTATAATGGTAAAATTTAAACTATTTTAACAAAAAAAATGCAAAAAATATGACAATTATCCAAAGCCCAATTATTCAAAACACCGCAACCCACCTAATTACAGGCTTTTTAGGTTCTGGCAAAACCACGTTTTTAAACAACCTAATCGCCCATTTTCAACATGATGACAAATGGGCGATTTTAATCAACGAAGCAGGTAAAATCGGCATCGATGGCTCGCTGATTAACAAAACGTCAATCTTGCCACCAAAGAAATCAGCGGTGGCTGTATCTGTTGCACCAGCCAATTGCCGTTACAAATCGCCCTAGCCCGCCTACTGTCGGAGCATAAGCCGAACCGCCTTATCATTGAGCCGACAGGGCTTGCCCACCCAAAAGAGCTAAGCGAACAGCTATCCGCACCGCATTGGCAAACGGCATTGAGCCTAAAAACTCGGTTTTGCATTGTGAACGCTCGCCATTGGCAACAAGAAAAATACCAAAATCATGAACATTATCAATTACATATCCAATATAGTGATGTTGTGATTGTCAATCGTTTTGATGAGTTAAATAACAAACAATTGTTAATTAATTGGATAAAAAATTTGAATGCAAATGCAACGATTTTTTGGCAAAAAACCGATAAATTTGACACAGATTTTATTGAACAATTATCCCCAATCCTTGATAACCCAAGCCTTTTAACCGCAAAACCAAACCGCCAAATTTTTAGTTTAAAACCAAATTTTAACGCTACAAAACCGATAACCACAACCACGCCAGAACTACAGCCGACCGAACCGCCCTTTCGCTATTGTGAAGATTTTGGCGATTATCAAATTATCGGTTGGCAATTGCCAAAAGATTGGACAACAGATATTTATCAATTAACTGATTTTTTGCTGACAATACCGAATTATCAACGCATTAAAGGCGTGGTAAACACACAAACAGGTTGGCAACGGCTGAATTTTACCGATGATAGTGTGAATATTACAAGCGGTGCGGAACAGATTGATAATCGCATTGAAGTGATTTTTGACGGACAGCAACGCATTGATTTTTTGGCATACGATGAAAAATTAAATCAAATATTTTACCAAAACTAAAATAAATTTTTAAATAAAATATTGTCACTTTAGTTTTGGTAAATTATCGCTAATATTTGTGAGCATAGATTCGGCACTGCGTTGTTCGGCAATTCTGCGACTTTCGCCTTGTGCTATGATTTGCTCAATGATGGTTTTTTCTTTTAAGGTATATGCTACCGTGCATTTGACAGTAAATAACTGATTGGGGGCTGTGCCTTCGGTTTTTAGCAAATCGTATTTTGGCAAAGCAAATTGATGGGCTTGTAATAGCTCTTGCAGTCGGCTTTTGGCATCTTTTAAGACGTTTTGTTCTTCCACCAATTCAAAAACATTTTCATACCATTTAATACACATTGTTTAACAGTATTAAAATCACTATCAAGATAAATCGCACCAATCAAAGCTTCAACAGTGTCTGCCAAAATAGATACACGATGGCGACCACCGCCTTTTCGCTCACCCACGCCCAAAATCAAAAATTCGGACAATTGTAGGTTTTTGGCAATTATCGCAAGGGTAGACTCTCGCACTAAAGTCGCACGCATACGAGTTAGTTGCCCTTCGTTATGGGTGGGGTAGCGTTCAAATAAAGCCTCTGCGATAATCACGCCAAGCAAGGCATCCCCCAAAAACTCCAGTCGTTCATAATTATGCTCGCTGTCATAAGAGCGGTGCATCAAAGCAAGCAAAGGCAAGTTGATATCGCCAAAGTGATAACCCATATGATAAAAAAGAGCGGTTAATTGACGGGCTTGTGAGGGAAGTTTTTTGATATCAAAATTGGGTATTGTATTCATAAGATGTGTTTTTAAAATAAAAAAGCAAAAACCCAAGCATTTTGTTGGGTTTTTAAATGATTAGCAAAGGCTAGTTTTAAGGTTATTGTGTTGCAACTTTGGCATTTTCTGCGGTAATTTCATCTTCAAAACGATTGACGATAAACACATTGCCAAAAAAATTACTTTCTTCTGAATATTTTAATTTTAAAGACATCGCACCGGGTGTTGTACTGGTAAATTCAATCACCTCTTCAGGTTTTGCTGAGAAGCTATTAATGCTCCATTGAGATTGCAAATTTCTCAACATGGTTTTATCAGTTTCTTTATTGTCATTGGCTTTTTTGAGTTCCCAAGCTACTGATTTTTTGAGTTGATAATTGCCAATTTGGGCAGGAATAATGCCTAAGCCAATTTTAAAACACAAAACAGCCATACACAAAATCAAAACAATACTGGTAACACCACCACGTTGGTTATTTGCTAAATTCATAAAGCCCTCAAAATTTGTTAAAATATTGCTATAATTTAACCCAAACTAACAAAAACGTCAATCAAATTTAATGAATTACCCCATTGCGGTTAAAGGTTGGGATTTTTAATCCACCTTCTTTGTGCATCCATACATAGACTGCTTTGCCTGCGACATTTTCGTCAGGCACAAATCCCCAAAAACGGCTGTCCGCACTTCTATCACGGTTATCACCCATCACAAAATATTGCCCTTGGGGTACGGTAATTTGCCATTGTTGCCCTTGTGATGATAGCAAAGTAGGGGATTGGGCTTGCAAAAATGACGCATACTGATACCAGACTTGGTCGCCTAAATGTCTAACCAAATGTTCATGCTCATTGGCAGGGCTTTCTTTGGTATAACTGGCGTGGGTTTCTTCTTCTACGCCTTGTTGTTGGGCTTGTTCTTTGCTCATTTGCCCTGCTGGATAAAGCTGTTCGGTCAAAGTTTTATCGGCGGTAAAAGGGATTTGTTCGGTAGGGACGGCTTTGCCATTCACACTTAGCACGCCATTGTTAAAACTGACCGTATCGCCACCCACGCCAATCACACGTTTAATGTAATAAATTTTTGGATTTTCTGGATAACGAAACACCACCACATCGCCATGTTGTGGGTCATTCACATTGATGATTTTTTTGTTAATTAATGGCAAGCGAATACCATAAGTGTATTTGTTCACCGCAATAAAATCGCCTGTGTAAAGCGTTGGCACCATAGACGATGATGGAATGTTAAACGGCTCAACGATAAACGAACGCACCACCAACACCACCGCCAAAATTGGGAAAAAGTCATACGCCCAACGTACAGGTGCAGACGATTTTTCTAGCCCTTTGGTTTTTTTCTGTTTAAGTACCAGTTTGTCTAATAACCAAATCACCCCTAAAATCAAGGTTGCAGGCACTAAAATTAAATTAAAATCAAAATCCATCGTTTCGCTTTACCTTTTATCTTAAGATTGGTTATCCACTTTTAATACAGCCAAAAACGCTTCTTGCGGAATTTCTACTCGTCCGACTTGTTTCATGCGTTTTTTACCTTCTTTTTGTTTTGACAACAGTTTTTTCTTACGAGAAACGTCGCCACCGTAACATTTTGCCAAAACGTCTTTACGCAAGGCTTTGACGGTACTACGAGCGATAATTTGGCTACCAATCGCCGCTTGAATGGCAACATCAAACATTTGTCGTGGAATAAGCTCTTTCATTTTTTCAACCAATTGATTGCCACGATAACGAGCTTGGTCGGCATGGCAAATCATCGCCAAAGCGTCCACTTTTTCGCCATTAATTAGCACATCAACACGCACAAGTTTGTCAGTTTGGAAACGCTCAAAACTGTAATCTAACGATGCAAAACCACGAGAAACCGATTTTAAACGGTCAAAAAAAGTCCATCACCACTTCGCCCATCGGAATGTCAAAAGTTAGCTGAACTTGGTTCGCCATAAATTTCATATCCACCTGCACGCCACGTCTTTCAATACATAGCGTAATCACGTTGCCAAGATAATCTTGCGGTACAAGAATATTACAGCGAGCAATCGGCTCACGGAACTCATCAATCGTGCCAACATCAGGCAGTTTTGATGGGTTGTCAATTTGAATAACTTCACCATTACGTTTTTTGATTTCATAAATTACCGTTGGGGCGGTGGTAATCAAGTCTAAATCGTATTCACGTTCAAGGCGTTCTTGGATAATTTCCATGTGGAGCATACCCAAAAAGCCACAACGGAAACCAAAACCCAACGCATCAGACGTATCTGGCTCAAAAAACAACGCCGCATCATTGACTTGAAGTTTTTGCAAGGCTTCACGAAACGCTTCAAAATCACTTGAATCCACAGGAAATAGCCCTGCATATACCTGCGGTTTTACTTTTTGGAAACCCGGAATACTCTCAACATCAGGCGTTTTTGCCAACGTAATAGTATCGCCGACAGGTGCACCACCAATGTCTTTAATCCCCGCAATGACAAAACCAACTTCGCCTGCTTCTAAGATATTGGTTTCTAACGATTTTGGCGTAAACACACCGATAGACGTAACGATATGGCTTGTTTTGGTGGATTTGATAAAAATTTTGTCATCTTTTTTAGCGTGCCTTGACGCACACGAACCAGTGACACCACGCCCAAATAATTGTCAAACCATGAATCAATAATCAAGGCTTGTAATGGGGCATCTCTATCACCCACAGGGGCAGGGATTTTTTCAACAATTGCTTGCAACAATTCATCAACGCCCAAGCCTGTTTTTGCCGACACTCGTGGGGCTTCCATTGCTTCAATACCAATAATGTCTTCAATTTCGGTAATAACACGCTCTGGCTCAACCTGTGGCAAGTCAATTTTGTTTAACACAGGCAACACTTCCAAGCCTTGCTCAATGGCGGTATAACAGTTGGCAACCGATTGGGCTTCCACGCCTTGAGCCGCATCAACGACAAGCAACGCCCCTTCACAAGCGGCAAGCGAACGAGACACTTCATAGGAAAAATCAACATGACCCGGCGTATCAATAAAGTTAAATTGATATTTTTTGCCATTTGGGTGATTATAATACAAGGTCACCGATTGGGCTTTAATGGTAATGCCACGCTCACGCTCAATGTCCATAGAATCAAGGACTTGGGCTTGCATTTCACGTTCATCAAGTCCGCCACACATCTGAATAATGCGGTCGGCAAGGGTGGATTTTCCGTGGTCAATATGGGCGATAATCGAGAAATTGCGGATTTCGGTTAATGCGGTCATGGCTACCTTTGGCAAAAAATAATAAAAATGAAGAAAAATAAATAAAATGGCGATTATTGTAACGTATTGTGATCAAA
>CAKMOY010000198.1 GCA_927911235.1 uncultured Moraxella sp. | reverse complement strand
ATTTTGGTAAATGCGTTTTTGAATTGACAATTTTTAACAATGTTTTTAACAAAACGTTTTAATTAAAAAAGTTAAAGTTTAATGGTGCAACATTGTTAAAATTTAACATCATTATGCAGGAATACGCAATACTTGACCTACATAAATTTTGTTTACATCTTTTAGCAATGGTTGATTTGCTTCAAAGATTTTTTGGTATTGGTTGGCATCGCCATACATTTCTTTAGAAATTTTTGACAAAGTATCACCAGATTTAACGGTGTACATACGAGATTCAGGCTCTGGGGCAACTACGCTGATATGGTCTACTACCGTTGAAACGTGTTGTACGTTACCTGCTGCCAAAATCGCTTTTTCACGCTCGGCTTGGTTAGCGGCTGTACCAGAGATATCAACGGTATCAGTATCGCCATTGTAGTTCACCGTTAGGTTTTCAATGGTGGCATTTTGTTGGATACGAGCCAATAATAGATTGGCGATTTCTTGAGCTGATGGCTCTACAGGTGCAGTTGGGGCTGGCGTTGATGCTGGTGCTTCTTCTTTTTTATCACGGTTAAAGATTTTATCACCGATGTCTTTAGCAAAACTAAAAATTCCCATAATTTCCTCACATATTTTGTGTTTTGGTTGTGTTTGATAATTTATAAAACTTTTAAAACTTTGTCAAAACAAGTTTTATAAATTGGTTGTTATTTGTACAAATATTAACAAATTTTTGGGTGTTAATTTAGATTAGTTTGGTAAAAATCTGTTAATTTTTGCAACTTTTATTTTACAATATTTTTTTTAAAATTTATTTGCAATTTTATGGCACGATTGAAAAAAAGATAAAGGTGGCAAACATAACAAGGTGCATTACGCCTTGTAAAAAGGTGCTTTTGCCTGTACTAAGCGTGTTCATCAGTAGCAATAACGTTACCATTAACATCATGTCATCTTTTGGCGACAAGCCTAAAATCAGCTCATTGCCTGTTACCACGCCATAGATGGCGATGACTGGAATGGTTAAAGAAATGCTTGCCAATGCCGAGCCAAGTGCCAAATTTAGGCTGTTTTGTAGTTGGTCGTTGTAGGCAGCTTTGACGGCGGCGATGGATTCTGGTAACAGTACCAAGCCTGCAATGATGATACCTAGCACCACTTTTGGCAAACCCATAGCCACAAGTGTGCTTTCAATCAACGGCGATAGCATTTTTGCCAAGCCAACCACCGTTACCAATCCGACCAACAAAAGTCCGCCACTTAAGGCAATGGTTAGCATATTGTCGCTGTGATGGCTTTGGGTTTCCAACTCAGTAACAAAATAGTTGCGATGGCGAATGGTTTGAGTAAACAAAAACGCCCCATACATCACCAAACAGCACACCGCCAAAAAGATAAGTTGCGAGTTGAGCATACTGCCACCGCTCAACGATGTGGTAAAGTTTGGCAACATAAACACCATCAATGCCAAGATTAACAGCACGCTGACCGCTTTTTTGACCCCTTCTAATTCAAAGCCTTGAATATAGTTGCGTAAACCGCCTGTCAAAAGACACAAACCGACAATCGCATTGCACACAATCATCACCGCAGAATACACCGTATCCCTTGCCAATACCGCTCTGTCTTCGGGTGAACTGCTACTCATTAATACCACGATTAACGCCACTTCAATGATGGTAACGGCGACTGCAAGCACCAATGTGCCAAACGGTTCGCCAACTTTGTGGGCGATGACTTCGGCATGGTGTACCGCCGAAAATACCGCCCCAATCAAACCGACTGCCGTCAGACTGTACACCAATGCCCCTGTTGGGTGGGCGACAAGGTGTATCGCCAACAGCACAAATGCCAACACAGGGGCAATGACTGTCCACGCTGGCAAATTGATTTTAAAACGTTGTTCTAACCAAAAAACTTTTGACATTTTTCCCCCTACATTTGTTAATTAAATTTAAATCAAGAAAAATTATCAATTAAAATTTATTTGTTGTAATAATATTGTATTTTTTTATTATTTTTCAATATTTTTTTTCATTTATTTATAAAAATTGATATTAATTTTCTGTCATTTTGGTTTTTTGCCAAAAAATTATCGCTGTTAAACTTAAAAATCCCAACACCATGCTAAAGCTTGGGTAATAAAGCCTGCGGGCAAGCCTTGAGCAAAGTATAAGGTTAAAAGTATGGCTAAAATTTTGTAATGTTGTGAAGATTGTATTGGCGTGTGCATGGTTTGTTTTTGCATGGTGTTGTCTTATTTTTTAAAATCGGTTTCATCTAATCGCCAACGCCCTTTTTTCTTTGAGCGTGTCGGTTGATTTAAGCGATTGCCAGTCACAGAACCAATAATTTTGGCTAAACTATGTTGATGGTACGCATGACAAATCGCACACGCCAAGCCGTCCGCCGCATCCGCCTGTGGGCGAATCGTCAGATTTAACAGACGCATGACCATCGCTTGCACTTGCTCTTTGTCGGCTGCCCCATAGCCACAGACCGCTTGTTTGATTTGGCGAGCAGTGTATTCTGCCACTTCCAAATCTTTGGCAACCAAAGCGGTAATCGCAGCCCCACGAGCCTGTCCCAGTTTTAACGCCGAATCTGGATTGCTTGCCATAAAAACCTGTTCAATCGCTGTGGTTATCGGCTCATCGGTGTATTTTTGGTAATGCTCCACAATGCGATTGACCCCAAAATAAATGCGTTTTAACCGCTCTGGCATGGTTTCTGAGCCTGTGTCCAACTGCGTGTGAATCGTGCCTGCATCCAAAAACTCCAGCCTATCGCCCACATCACGGATAATACCGTAGCCTGTCATACGAGAACCGGGGTCAATGCCAATAAAAATCGTCATAACTTATCACTTTTTAAATTTTTGTTTTAACATTTTGTAAATTTTTAAAATTCATTCAACGTTTTTTTATGTTTTGTCAAACATTTTGCAAAAATTTGCAAAAAAATGTCAATTTTCCTATTTTTTTTGCAAAAAATGCCCCATTATACCTAAGAATGTTTTAAAATACTGTTTTAATTTTTCGTCAATTTTTTGTAAAAAGGCTGTTAGTGTATGGGAAATATCTTAGGCATTGCGATTGTTTGGTTTATCATTGAAATGTTGCTTTGGTACTTAATCGCCCAATTTGTCAGTGGTTGGTGGGTGTTTGGTTGGTTTGTGGTGGCGATTTTTATCGGCTCTGCCTTAATTAAAAAAGGCATGGCAACCCTAAAACCCTTAGCAGGTCAAGCCCAAGCCGCCATGTTAAACCCTGCCATGCGTCCGCAAGAAAACACCGTTGTCAAAGCGGTGGCGATGGCGTTTGCAGGTTTGTTGTTATTATTGCCGGGGATTTTGAGTGATATCGTGGCGTTAGTCGTGCTGTTGCCTGCGGTGCAGACCAAGTTTAAAAACTTTGCCAAAGATTATGCGACCAAAAACCCAGAAAAACTTGTGCAAATGATGGCAAGCAAAATGGGGGGCATGGGCGGTATGAACGGTATGCCAAATTTTGACCCGTCAATGATGGGAAAAATGGGCGGTCAAAACCCTTTTGGGGGGCAAAATCCGTTTGGCGGTTTTGGTAACGGTGGCTTTGGTAATAACGGTTTTAACAATAAAGGCACAACAGTGGATGGTACTGCCAAAACGGTTAAAAATACCAAAACCATCGGTCATTCTGCCAATGATGATTGATTTTATCAAAGAATTTTACATTAAAAAGCCAATTTTTATCACAAAAATTGGCTTTTTTTTGGCAATTTGTTAATATATTGATTATTTTATCCATTCATTTTATCAAGCAAAAAGGCACACCATGATATCACACCTACTCCCCACCTACAAACGCCAACCCATCAGCTTTAGCAAAGGTCAAGGCTCGTACCTTTATACCAATGATGGCACAGCCTACCTTGACGCACTCACAGGCATTGCGGTGTGTGGCTTGGGGCATTGCCACCCACGCATTAGCAAAGCAATCCAACAACAAGCCCAAACCCTTGTACACACAAGCAACCTTTACGGTATTGACTGGCAAGAGCAAGCTGGCGAAAAACTGTGCAAAGTCGCAGGTATGGACAAAGTATTTTTTGCCAATAGCGGTGCAGAAGCCAACGAAGCTGGGCTAAAAATGGCTCGTCTGTATGCGTCAAAACGTGGACAAAAGCAAGCCAAAGTGATTGTCATGGAAAACTCGTTTCATGGTCGCACGCTACTGACCGTATCAGCAACGGCAAATCCGACCGCTCGTGCAGGTTTTTTTACCCTTGATGATGAATTTGTGCGTGTGCCATTTGGCGATATAAATGCGATTGAACAAGCAATTAGCGATAATGACGACATTTGTGCGGTTATGCTTGAGCCAATTCAAGGCGAAAGTGGTGTACGCACGGCGGACAATGGTTTTGAGTTTTTAACGCAAGTGCGTAAAGTTTGTGATGACAATGATTTACTGATGATACTTGACGAAGTGCAAACAGGTAACGGACGCACGGGCAAATATTTTGCCTATCAGCACACAAGCATTAAGCCTGATATTTTGACCACTGCAAAAGGCTTGGGCAATGGCTTTCCTGTTGGGGCGTGTATGACCACAGGCAAAGCAAACGACATTTTTGGCTACGGCTCGCATGGCTCAACCTATGGCGGAACACCGCTTGCTTGCCGTGTGGTGTGCGAAGTGATTGACACCATCATTGATGAAAATTTGACCAAAAACGTCATCAAAACGCACGACATCATCAAAACCATCATTGAGCAAAACCTTGCCAAAGATGGCGTAACCGTGCGTGGGGCTGGCATGATGATTGGCGTGGTATTGCCTACCGACCGCAATATTGATTTTGCCACGCTCGTTGATAAAGCTCGTGATAATCACAAACTTCTTATTAACATGGCAGGGGGCAATGCCATTCGTCTGTTACCAGCATTAAATTTGACAGTTGAAGAAGCCACTGATATCGCAGAACGCTTGGTGGCATTGGTAAATTCGGTACTTTAAATCCTATAAAAAATCCATCAATTTTCCATAAAACTCACAAGATTTTTGCATCATTTTTCCATACTCCTTTTTTATACTAAAACCACAACGTTAAAAAAGGAAAACCTTATGCAAAAATCACTTATCGCCAAAATCACCCTGATTTTTATCCTGTGTGGACTGTTTGGCATTGGCTTGGCGTTTGTTGATAACATCATTGACGAACGCAAAAGCTACTACCAAACCGTGATGGACGACATCAAACAAACCCACGTCAAAGACCAACTACTCGCCACGCCCTTTGTCGCCATTGCCAACGCTCAAGGCGTGTATATTCCGCAGTTTGCCAGTCAAAGCGACATCAAAACCCAAGCCCAAGTTACCGATAAAGACTACAAACGTAGTATTTACCGAGCGATTAGTTATAACAATGCGTTAAATATTCAACAAAATTATAACCTTGCCAATTTTGGCGAAATTGCCCCCCTTATCCAAAAAACCGAAACAGGTTACGAAATTATTACAGGTGGCACAGCCGAAAGCCCAATCGCCATAGAAACAACAGACACAATGCCAACCCCACAAGCCAACCCATCGGCAGTCGTACTGGCTAAAGGACAATCATTAAAAGACATTGAACAAGCCCAAAAAGCCAACCCACTGCCTACCCCAACGGTAAAACCCAAAGAGCCACCTGCTCGCTATTATCAATGGAACACCGCCAAACTTATCATTCCTGTGTCGGATTTGCGTGGCGTTACTTTGCCAAAAGTTACTATTAATGGCAAAGAGTACACTGCCTATTTTCCCAAACACAAAGATATTGAACAGTTTGATTATGTGGAAGTGGATTTAGCAGATTTGTTCAACGATGATTTGACACGCTCGCTCACCCTTGCCAAACCGCTTGATGTCAAAATCAACATGAGCTTGGTCGGTATTGACAGTATTCACGTATTGCCATTGGGCGAAGGCTTTAACTATAGCCTACAAGCCAACTGGACAGACCCCAACTTTTTTGGCGATGCCTTGCCGACCAAACAATTTAGCCCAACAGGTTTTACCGCTACTTGGAAAAACGAATTTTTGGCAACCAATAACAACCAAAAGTTGAGTAATTGCCTATACACCAACGGCTCATCAGGCGGTTGTCAAATTGGTGATATCCAAATCAGCGACTACAAATGGCTAAGCACCGCCTTTGTCAGTAGCAACAACATCTATACACAGACCGACCGCACGCTCAAATATGCGTTATTGTTGGTAATCGTTTCGTTTGGCACATTCTTTTTGTTTGAAGTGTTAAAAAACTTGCGTATTCACCCAATTCAGTACGGTTTGGTGGCGATGGCGTTGCTTACTTTTTATGTGTTGGTGCTGTCATTTGCCGAACATATCGCCTTTTGGCAAGCCTACAGTATTGCATCGCTTGCGTGCGTGGGGTTGATTGGTTGGTACACTTATTTTGTGTTAAAAAGTGTGAAACGTAGTTTGGTTTTTGCCAGTATTTTGGGCAGTTTGTACGCAGGTTTTTATCTGATTTTGGCAAGCGAAGGCATGAATTTGTTGCTTGGTGCGGTGTTCTGCTTTGCGTTGATTGCGATTGTCATGTTTTTAACACGTCATATTGACTGGTACAAAATTGGTAACGACCAATAAAATGATGACCCAAGCGACCAACAAAACCCACAACCAACATTTAGCCAAATGTTACAAAACCAACAAGCTGAATATTAAACAAACTTTTAAAATTAGGAAAAAATCGTGAAAATCATCAACAACGAAAGCACACAACACAGCAAAATCGGATCACAACCGTTTGACAATGTAAACCAAAACAACCATTACATTGGACAAAATAAAACCGATATCGTCAAAAAATTGTTAAATTTAAAGGTGGATTATGTGGAATTTGTGCATTGGCTTGCCGTTCCCACGTTGGGATTATTGTTAAAATTTGACAAACAAATTTGTTATCAAATAAGTGATTATTAATCATTGTAAAAGTTAAAAAACCGTTAATTTTTGGCGGTTTTTTTGTTATTACAAATTCAGCTACGAATTTAACTCTTCCCACAATTTTTCAAGGCGTTTATCCGACACAGGCACTTTTGTTTTCATCGGCTGAGCAAACAACTGAATGCGAAACTCTTCCACCAGCCAACGATAGTCCGCTATCTTGCCATCATTCGCCCTTGTCGCCAACCGCTCCATATGCTTATCAAGCTGATACACCGCATCAAGGTCAGCGTCCAAATTATGCTCCAACCGCTCAAGCCGAACAAGCAACGCCTGCAAATAGCGTGGATACTGTTGCCAATGCTCATAATCCATACGATAAATAAAATCCGACAAATGTAAATCATCAAGTTGGTCTTCAATATCGTCAATATTTTCTTCAAAAATCTCTCGCTCAAGCATCAACAATTGCCTACGAATTTGTTGCCACGTTTGATAAATCTCTTGTAATTGTTTTAACACCGTTTGTCCGATTAATAAAAAAATTGTTTAAAACTTCAGTTTTTGTACTGTTAAATTCTTTGACATTAATCGGTAATTTATCAAACAATTGTTTTTCTTTGGCGATTAATTTTTGTCCAATCGGTACATTATCATGCTCAAATTTTGGGGCAACTTTGGTAAAAGTCGCATCTAAAGTCGCATCAATAACTAGCATTTTTAACTTTTCCAAATCGCCAAGCGGTGCAAAAGCAAGTTTAAAACTTTTATCAATTTGGCTCGTTAATTGTTTGGCTTTTGCCCCCAATTCGTTGCGAATTAACGCTAACACGCCTTGATAATGCGTTGTCATTGCCGAATTTAAATCGGTAAAATGATGAATAGAAACGCCTTGAATTAGATTTTTTTCGGCATTTTTGTCATCATTTTTATCAGTTACAAGGGCGGAAAATTGTTTAATCAACACGCCTGCACTGTGTTTATTTTGGATAAAATCAAAATGTTCTGGAAAGGTCTGGTGCAAGCCTTTGGACGTGCTAACCGCTTGGCTTGTGGCGACTTGATGACGCAGTTTTAACGCATCAATATCTCGCCCTTTTTCAATCAGACGATTTTTGCTATCCACCAAGGCAATTTGTGGTTGTAAATATTGCTCAACATCTTTTGGTTTAAAATCTTTTGGTTCAACAAATTGATTGTTTTGCCCACGCACGCCCATTTTGGTTAAGGCTTGACAAAGCTGATTTAACAGCCCTGTTTTGTGGCTTTTTTCCAAATTATCAAAAATTTGTTTAGCTGTATAGGGTATCGGCACGATTTGACGGCGGATTTCTTTTGGCAAAGTTTTTAATAATTGCAATACCAACTCATACCGCCAACCTGTAATGCCCCACAAAAGTTCAACTGCATCAAGCTGTGGCAAGGCTTGCAACGGCACTTTCACCGTTACGCCGTCATCGTCCGAACTTGGGTCAAACACATAGCTTAACGGCAATTTTAGCGTGCCAAGTCGCCACGTTTCTGGAAAGGCTTGTGTGGTCGGTGCTTGCTCGTTTAGCACGTCTTGGTCGCTAAAAAATAAAAATTTCGGCTCTTTTTTCTCAACTTCTTTTCGCCAATCTTCAAACGCCTTGCGACTAGCGATATGCTCTGGCACTCTGTCGGCATAAAATTGATACAGGACTTCTTCATCAACGAGCAAATCCCTACGGCGTAATTTGTCTTCAATCAGCGACACATCAGCGACTTTGGCAATGTTATGTTGTAAAAATGGCGGTTGCTTGCCCTGCGGAAACAAGTTGCCAAGCACCAACGCATCACGCAAAAATATGTCGTGCGATTCGGCAAGGTTGATTTTATCATAAGTCATCAATTGTTTATGAATTACAATTAAACCAAACAAGCTAATTTGGGCGTAAGCCTTGATATGACCTGTTTTCACCGACCAATGTGGCTCAAAATAATGGTATTTTAGCAAATCGCCCGCCGCCGATAAAATCCATTCGGGTTCAATTTTTGCCAAATTTCGCATAAATACTTGCGAAGTTTCCACGATTTCAAACGCCATGACCCATTGCGGATTTTGCTTAAACAGCACGCTTGACGGAAAAATTTTGGCTTTATTTTGGCGAGCGACTAGGTATTCACCACGTTTTGACGGCTTGGCTTTGGTGCTGTTGGATTTGAGCGTGGCGTTATCTACATCATTGATTTTATGGGCAATAAAGGACAACAAACCTGTCAATAACGCACGATGAATATGCACAAAATTGGCAGGTTCTTGGTTAATCGTCAAGCCTAAATCTATCGTCATTTGTTCAAGTTGGGCGTGCGTTTGTTGCCATTCTCGCAAGCGTGGCGAACTTAAAAAATGTTTTTTCGCAAAATTTTTGCGTTGGCTATTGGTTAATTTCTCATTGACAAAAATTTGTTCATTATTTTTACTATTTTTGTCGTTTTGATTGTCTTGAAATGGGCTTAACACGATAGTTTGTTTTTCATCATTGTTAAGATTTTCTAACGCTTTTGCTTGCCAAAGTGAACCATAAATCGCTTGCCATAGGCTAATATAAAATAAAAAATCGCTATCGGCTTGGCGAAATAAAGCGTGTTTTTGGTCGGCTTGGGTTTGTTTATCGGCAGGGCGTTCTCGTGGGTCTTGCACCGACAAGGCGGACACAATGACAAGCAATTCTTTTAAACAGCCAAACTGCTCGCCAGCAATCAACATTCTTGCCAAACGTGGGTCAATCGGCATTTTTGCCATTGCTTGACCGATTTTGGTTAAACCGTTTTTTGGTGAATTTCTATCTTTTTTCTGCGTTCGTGGTGAGCTTGTCGAACCATGAACACCGTTTCCCTTCGACAAGCTCAGGGCGAATGGTTCTTTTTCTTTAGTAATCGCCCCCAATTCTTCTAATAATTTTCGTCCGTCATTGACCAAACGATTATCAGGTGGTTCAATAAAATCAAATTTTTCCACATCGCCAAGCCCTAAATTTGCCATTTGCAAAATCACGCTTGCCAAATTGGTGCGCAGAATTTCTGGCTCGGTAAAGTGCGAACGACTGTTAAAATCTTCTTCAGAATACAGCCGAATACACACGCCTGCTGACACACGCCCACAACGCCCTTTTCGCTGATTGGCAGCGGCTTGGCTAATCGCTTCAATCGGCAAACGTTGCACACGAGAACGATAATCATAACGAGAAACTCGAGCAAAACCCAAATCAATGACATAGCGAATATTTGGCACTGTCAAAGCGGTTTCGGCAACGTTGGTGGCGATGATAATCCGCCGTCCACCTGTGGGGTGGAAAATGCGTTGTTGCTCGGCAAAAGTTTGGCGTGCAAACAGCGGTAAGACTTGGGTATGTTTGGGTGCATATTGGATTAAAACGTCCGCCAAGTCGTGAATTTGAGCTTCTGTCGCCGCAAAAATCAAAATATCCGCCTGGTCGGCATGACCTTTTTCGGTCGCATCGGCATAGCATTCATTTACCGCATTGACAATGGCTCGTGGCAGATTTTCTTCCACATCGTCAAACGCATCGTCATCGGCACTTTGCACAATGTCGTCCGTCAGCGGTCGGTAACGCACTTCCACAGGGTAGCTACGCCCTTCTACGACATAGACAGGGGCTTTTTGGGTTTGTTTTTTGGTTTTGTTAAACGTGCTAAAATATTGGCTAAACCGCTCGGTATCTAGCGTTGCGGACGTGATAATCACTTTTAAATCTGGGCGTTTTGGCAACAGATTTTTAAGGTAACCCATAATAAAATCAATGTTTAGACTGCGTTCGTGGGCTTCGTCAATGATAATGGTATCATATCGGCTCAAAAAACGGTCATGAGCCATTTCCGCAAGCAAAATACCGTCCGTCATCAGCTTGACAATAGAATTTGGCGAGCCTTGTTCGGTAAATCGTACCTTAAAACTGACCGTCTGTCCGAGCGGTTCGCCCAATTCTTCGGCAATGCGATTGGCGACACTTCTTGCCGCTAGTCGTCTAGGTTGCGTGTGTCCGATTTGCCCTGTGATACCACGCCCTGCGAGCATGGCGATTTTGGGGAGTTGTGTGGTTTTTCCCGAGCCTGTTTCCCCTGCTACGATGATGATTTGGTGTTCTTGAATGGCCTTTATCAAGGTTTCGGCTTGTTGGCTAACAGGCAAGTCTTCGTTAAGATGAATGGTTGGAAAACTGTCAAAACGGGCTTGGGCTTGGTTTTGCGATTTTTCTAGTAAGGTTTGGTAATTTTCGGCAAGTTGTTGATATTTTGGATTTTCTTTGTCAAGTTGTTTGAGTTCGTCAAAGCGTTTTTTTAGAAAAAAACGGTCTTTTGCCATGATTGGCTTGGATTGGCTTTTTGTTTGGTTCATCATTTTTTATCAATTTAATTTTAAAGATTGTTGGATAAGTGGGGAAAATGTTGGTAAAATCAAGGCTTGAGCGATTGATTTACAACGTAGAAATAAAAAAAGGTTTATCACAATGAAAAACACCACCCAAAATACACCAAATTTAACGCTATTTCCCACGTTTGACAAGGTTTTTAACCCAACTGATGACATTTATAAAATGCTATTTTTTTCCTTGAGGCTGTACTAGATTAGCTATCATGTTATACTAAAAAATATGAAGCTAAACACATTGTAAATTAGGTAAAAAAAGTACAGAAAAAACCACTTGAATCTTTTGTACTAGAAGTAACTGCTCGAGCAGCAGCTGACTTTGGTCTTTTTAAAAACGTAATGGCAAGGTTTGTACTTTCGTTGTCAAAGATAACAAAACTGACACACTAATACACTAATGCCCATTATCACCAATAAAATCAAGCCTGACAGCGTTGTTTATACTGACAGCTATAGAAGTTATAATGCTCTTGATGTTAGCGATTTTAAGCACTTTAGAATTAATCATTCAAAAGAGTTTGCAGATAAAAGCAACAAGCTAAATCACATCAATGGTATTAAGAACTTCTGGAATCAAGCTAAACGAATTCTTAGAAAATACAACGGTATTAAAAAAAGAAAACTTTCATTTATTTATCAAAGATGAGAAGCACTGCTTCGCAAGGTTTTAGATTTAATTATGGGACACC
>CAKMOY010000197.1 GCA_927911235.1 uncultured Moraxella sp. | reverse complement strand
TGATGTCAATGTGTGATCGCCACCAATTACAGGTATAAAGCCGCCCAAGGTGCATATGCTGATACTTTCATGCCCCATGGGTTGTGATTATCATGACCAGAATAAGCAGTGTCTAAGTCAATCATAATTACTGATACAGGAGTCTTTACACCACCATTATTCTGACCACCATTTGCCAAAATTTGCTTAATCTGTTCCTTTAACCCATCAATTTGCCCTTGCAAATGGCTATCGCCATCGGTGCGGGCTTGGATTTCTTGGGTAAGTTTGGTATCAAGGTCGCCCGATGATTGGTTGTTACCACCATTTTGAATGGTAACTTGTATCTCGTTTACTTGGGTGGTTAAGCTATTGACTTTGTCGTCAATTTCTTGGGTCTTTTGTTCTTGCTCTTGGCGTTTTTTATTCAAAAATGCTGTGCGGTTGGCAAGCTCAATATGTGGTCGGTTATCTACGCCATCTTCGCCCCCTTCTACGGGGTCGTTAGGTTCAATTAGGTAAATATTTTCTACCCATTCGGTGGTTTCTTTGATTAGTGCCATTGTGCGATTACTCCGTTGTAGCGGACAGCCCCATCGTGGCGGACGGTGCGGTCGTGTTTAAGATTTTTAAGATGAATGCTTGCCAATTTGCACCGCAAGGGGGCAACATCAGCAAGTATAGTGAATTAAAATAGGATTAAGACAAAGTTTCCGTTCGTGGTGAGCTTGTCGAACCTGGAGAAGCACTGCTTCGCAGGACGAGCAAAGCGAAGTGGAAACCGCCCTTCGACAAGCTCAGGGCGAACGTTTCCTATTTCTAATTTTTTTTGATTTGTTTCAAAAATCGTTTTGCGTGATAGCGATGATGTCGCTCTGCATCGTCCATTGCATCTTGGACGTGTTGAAAGTCAAACACTTCTTGGCGTTCACCTTTTCGTACGCAAAACAGTTTAACTTTGTTTTGGTCGAACTGTATTGTGTAATCGTGGCTCATGCCTTCGGCTGCCATTAGATTGCCGTTGTGTTTTTGCCAGTTTAAGTTTTTGATTTCATAAGTCATGCGACATACTCCGATTTTTCGATGGCGTTTACCAGTTCTTTTAAATCTGATAAAGACAGTGTTAAGACTTTACTACCTGTCCGTCTATCCAAAAAGATTTTTACTTTGTCTTTTTTGACTTCGTAACCCCTTGTTGGGTTTGGGGTGAATGGTTTGTTACGGATTTTCTTGATAGTTGCTTGATTGGTAACTGGTTTTTCTTGTGCATTTTCGTTCAAGTCCGCTTTTGGTGCGGTTTTGGTTGCTTGCTCATCTAGCAAGAAGTATTCATCACCACGCTGTTCGGTCGGTAGTTGGGCTAGGTGTTTCTGATGGTGGTCATGGATAGCTTTGTGCTGTTGTAGATGTCATCTATGGTCGCACCTAGTGGGCGGTTTTCGATGGCTTCTTTTACCAGTCTTAGGGTTCTTTTGGCTTTTGGTGTCATGGTGTTTTCTCCGATTTTTAGGTGCAAAAAGCCATTGCCTATCGCACGATAGACAAGGGTTTTTGGGGTTTGGGGTTTGGGGTTAGTGGTAGCGAGCTTTTAGGGCGTGGTTATGCTCTATGAGTGTTTTGGCTTCTACCATGCGTTGTTTTGGGTCTGTGGTCGGTATGCGTTGTTGGTCAAGTGCATCATAGATTAAGCCTTTGTTGTTTGCGATGTGGTCTAGGTAGTTTTCTAGTTGGTTCATGGCTTGGTGCGTGCTGTGGGTAGTTTTGATACGCTGGGGGTACTGGCTGACCGTTATTAAACTGCTGTGGCTGTTGTTGCTGTGGCTGTGGCTGTTGGTTTTGCCATTGTTGCTGTGTCTGTGGGTTGTTACCACCTAGCATTTGGATTTGGTCGGCTATGATGTTTGTAGCATATCTCTCTACGCCTTGATTATCGGTGTATTTATCGGTTTTTAGTTTACCTTCGATATACACGGACGTGCCTTTTTTGACATACTGGGCGATGATTTCGGCTAGTTTGCCAAATGCTTCAACCCTATGCCATTCGGTGTTTTCTACCCATTCACCTGTGTTTTTGTTTTGGTATTTTTCCGATGTAGCAACTGATATTGTCGCTACACTACCACCATTGTTAAATTGTCTAACGTCAGGGTCAGCCCCAACGTTACCAATGATGATTGCTTTGTTTACGCCTCGCATCAGTCTTGCTCCATTAATTCGTTTAAAGTTTTTTCTATCGGTTCGATGTAACTATCTAAAAGGATATTCAATCCAAGCACCTTCTGTAAATCACGTTGATTGTGTTCTATACCACTTTTAAAAGCACGACATCTATCTATTTCTACTTTTTTATGATTTTCTTCAAAAAAATCAATAAGCGTTTTCCAACCATAACTTTGTTCTGTTTCAGAAGACCAAAACATTCCATTTTCCGTTAGTTCTAAGTAAGCACCACAATAACAATCATGACCATCCATTTTATCTGTAACACGTTCATGATATGCAATTAATGCTCTAATTTCGCCTTCGCTTAATTCCTTGTGGAAAACTCGCCCCAACATCATTTTTTTTAAATCACGCATTTTTACGCTCCTACTAATTCGTTTAAATGTTCATCAAGTGCATTCATGACAATATCAAAACGCTCTTCACCCAGTCTATCTCTGATATCGTATAAATTTTGGCGAAAATCGTCCGCATCGTCCAAAGTTGCATTGCGAATACTAGCCATACAATCATTAAAAATCACTTCGCCACGCTTGTCGGTTAGTGCGTTACGCAATCTGTTCGTATCATCTCCGCATATAGTGATATTTGGATTGTCAATCAATTCTTTAATCTGCAAGCCTACACCATTAACTTGTTCAAGGGTGGTTATTCTTGCGATTTCATCTAGGACTGGCTGTATGTCGTAACAGTCATCTGCCTGTACTGTTTCTGTTGCTTGTACCGTTTCGGTTTTTTGATTTTTGGCTTTGATACGGTCTTTGATTGACTTTGTGCCTGTGTTTTTGGCTGTTGGCGGTGTTACGTCTTTGGGTTCGGCTGGGCGGTCTTGCTCTTCTTCAGCGTAACCCATACCTTTGATAACGTCTGGGAACACATCACGCAATGCGTAACCCCTTGCACGCAGTTTTAGCATACGTTTTGGGTAGTTTGTCCAAGGACCTTGTTTGCCAAGTAAGTTTGCTTGTTTGGCATCGTCCATTGAAAAAGTTGATGTAACTTCATCTTCGCCTTTGCGTTTGACCGTGCAAGTTGCGGTTTTGCCGTCATCGCTTAGGGTTTCGTTGATGTATTCAAGCAAACCGCTACCACGCACCAATGCAAGCATGGCATCACCCCAAATAGACGGACGACCATTGATGACTGCGATGTTTTGCATGGCTTGTAGTGGTTTTAAGCCGATTTCCGCTCCCCATTGCATGGCAACAAGGATATTACCTGCTTTACGCTGATAATCCTTTGGCACGATGTCCGAGCTTGCTAAGATTTCGGCTAGTTGTATGGCTTCTTGTAGGTTGCTTGGGGTCATAAAGCCTTGACTTGGGGCTAGTTGTAAATCGTTCATGGGTTATTCCTTGTTTTCAAAAAATGATAAAGTTGGTTGTTCATTTTTTAGCTTGTAGTATTCTAATTGCACCTTAGCCAAACCGATAATTTTTCCAGTACAATTAATCATTTCAGATGCTTCTTTGACTGGTAATTCACCTGTTTTTAGCTTTTCAAATACATCTTGCATTTCATCAATCATTTCACTTGCGTTTTTCATGTGGTCATCTCCTTAATTTGGCGTTTAATTCTTAATTCGGCTCGTTTTTATTTCAACAAGGCTTTGGGGAATATCTTTAGCTGAAAGTAATTCCGATTTTCCTACAAGCAAATCTCTGATATAACTGTCATCTAGATTATTCCTATAGTTTTTAGCCCATAACAAAGTATTTTCGTGGTTTTTAATACGATATGCACGTTGATAAGATAACCTATATTCTTTGTTATTCTCTTGCCAGCGTTTTTTGAAAAAACTTTTTTTTTAGCAGGGTCTCGCCTTTTATCTCGCTCTCTCTGCTTTGCACGGCAATACTCTAAATTATTGTCATAAAACTCCTTGCGTTTCTTCTTTCGGCATGATATGCAATGAGCATCAAATGATATATTGCCATTTTTTAAAACCTTTCTTTTCCAAAACATAGAGATGTCTTTTTTAACAAGGCAGGTTTTACAAACTTTATCCATAATTTACCTCACCCTTAAAGTCCGACTTGGCTCACCGATTTTGGTAAACTCGTTAAACTGGCTGGCAAGTTCTGGATATGCCTTTAAACAGCCTTTTTTGTCAAAAGTTTCACGCCCTTTTTGCTCTTTGTAAGTGATGATTAATTCATCATCTACGGCTAAGGCTTCGTTAAAACCAATCAAATTAATCAAATCGGTTTGGGCTTGTTCAAGCTCGGATTTAACCTGTTTTTCTTGGTCTTTTAGCTCAATGTAGCGGTCAATGATTGCAATATTGCTATCATCATCAAATGCTAGGTTTAGCGTGCTATCAGGCAGGGCTTTTTTTGTATTTGGCTTTGGCATTGGCAAGCGTGGTCGGTGTTGGCTCAACCTTTGCCAAAACATTGTTATGCCAAAAATCGCTTGCCATTGCTATCATCATCTCAAACAGCTCAGCATCAAATTTAATCGTGTATTGGCGGTATTTGTTACCCCCTAACAACAATGCTAAATCGCAAGTTTCAATCCCTGTAATGCCCATGTACCACTGACATTGCAGGTTGTAATGGGTAGGCACTTGGTCGGATTGTTCATCACCCCATTTGTCTTTCATGTATTCGCTTGCGGTTTTGATTTCTAGCAGTTTGTCGGCTATCAATACACCGTCCTTAATGGTTACTTCATTGCCTACCGCTCTATCAATGTTAGCAATGGCAAACTCATATTGGCTATGACGTATCATGCAGTCTAGGGCGACAACTTCGCAGTTATTGCGTTTGGCGTATTCTTTGGCGACCACATCTTCAAGAATTGTTCCCCAGTAGGCAGGTTCGCTCATTTGTTCCGCTACCACTTCTGCCACTTTTTTATGGTAAAGGTCGTAAGCAGTTTTGTATGGGTTTTCGCCCATGATTGCTGAGATGTCAGAGCCACCGATACCGCTTTGGCGAAGTTTTAGCCAGTCTTCACGGCTTAGGTTTTTGGTTGGGATTGCGATTGTCATAGATATGCTCCTTAGTATTTTGTTTGATTTTGTTGTAGCCATGCTTTGTGTTCTTGTACTAGGTCATGGTCTGCTTTGGCTTGTTGCTCCATTGAGTCTATTGCCATGTAGCAAAAGCTAACATGATGATAAAAACAATAGCAAAAAAGATTGAATCTGATGTTTTCATATCTGCTCCTATGGGTAGGCTACTACACCCTTTTGGTCTAGCTCGTCTAGGTCGTCTAGTTCACAGTTTTTGGCGTACTCATCGTATGCTAGTTTGAAAAGTTGAAATGCCGTTGCATTTGGGTTTTGTCTATGCAACTCACTGATATACACTGTTACGCCAATCTCGTCTTGTAAGATTTTGGCGAATTCCATTGCATCTTCGTTATCGCTCAATGGGAAATTAACCCCATTGCATTTTGCGATTGTTACTTTTTGAAGTATTGCGTAGTTTTTAAACTCTTGATATTTGACAATCAAAGTAAACAAACCTTTGTCAATGTATTTTGTTTTAACATCATTGATTTTGTCGTTAATGTTTGGCATAATATGCTCTCCAGTTGTGAAAATACCCTTGTTGATTTGACGGTCGCAAGGGTTTTTTGTTGGCTAAAAAAAGTTAATCCGTGATTGGCAACTCGTGAAATTTTGTCATGGGTTGCCAATAGCTGATTAGCTTATATCGTTCCGTTATATCGCACGGTTTCGTAACTGCAAGTTTTTTATTGAGTGTAAACAAATTCGGCATTTTGTTTGGTGTGGGTTTATTATAAGTATTCTTATAATA
>CAKMOY010000196.1 GCA_927911235.1 uncultured Moraxella sp. | reverse complement strand
CGTGTTTTTTTACTGCTTTGCTCTTTGGGTTAGCCATTTCTTCTGTTGTTCGTTTGTGTATGTTTTGCAATAGTCGTCTAGTGGCAGTATAGTGCTTCGAGGTGTCCATGTAAGAAGTCCTTGTTAGGGTTCGTTTGTGGTGAATTTACTTTAACATATTGGGCTTCTTTTTTTAGTTTTTTCTTATGTCGAATTCAGGTTAATTATGAAGCTGTCAGCATTGATGATTTTAACCAAGACGGTAAAGTCACATTTACAACAGAAGATCGTCCAGCACGCTACCTCACCCAAGATGAGTTATCAGAAAAACAGCCTACCACTAAAAACACCAAGGCTACCACGCAAGATAAGCATTCTTTGTTTGATAACGTGGTTGATGAAGCCGCTATTAAAAAACTTAGCGAAGAACAGTTACAATCCGTCGCTGATATTTTTGACCGTGGTACTCATAGTGAACGGCGCTACATTGGTGATAACCAAGATGGCGAGCCAATTTATGAATATACAGGCGGCAAATTAGGTCGTGTTGTTGGGGCAAATGGCAATACAATTAGAATAAATGAAACGAAAACCATTAAGGATGGTAAAGAAGTATTAGAGCCCAGAAAAGATAGATTTCTTACAAAAGAAGAGTTGGCAGCTAAAAATACCAAGCCTGCCAACCTAAAAGAAGGCATTGCAAAAATCCAAGCAGAAAAGAAGGCAGCTAAAAATCTTATTGCCGAAAATTCACAACAAGTAGATAATAAAGACGAAGACATAGCATCACAACGGGAACAAGACAATGCTACTGACGCACGATCAGCTAATGAACCACTTTCGGGAGTATTGGCAGGAACAAAGACCTACCCAATGGGGTCAAATGAGCCAAGCACGACAGATAATCTTCCTTCAACAAATAGTAGCCGAAGTCGAGCGGATGACGACAGCCTATACAGTGCCGAATTGGACAACGCCGACGATGGCACAATCGCAAGCGATGGACGATATCAAGACGAGTTATCCGACGGAGTAACGCCTAAAACTGCCGATGAAGCCATTACTTCATCAATAGAACAAGCCAATGAGCCTGTAACCAATTTTACCCTAACAAACGACATGGGTATTGGTAAAGGCTCAATGCGTGACAAACTAGCAATAAATCTTGATATCATGGATTTATTGCGGCTTCTTGAAAAAGAAAACCGCAAACCGACAGTTGAAGAAAAAACGCTAATGGCTCAATATACGGGTTTTGGCGGTTTGTCGGATGCCTTCCCCAATAGCAACGGCGAATTTAAAAAGGGTTGGGAAGAATTAGGCAATCGCCTAAAAAACACACTGACACCCGAGCAATACAAAACCGCTAGAGCGTCCACGACATCGGCATTCTTTACGCCGCCCAGTGTCATTCAAGCCATGTGGGATATTGCCGAGCGTTTGGGCTATAACGGTGGTATGGTTCTCGAGCCTTCCATTGGTATTGGTAGTTTTATCGGATTTGCACCCAAAAAGCCACAGGGATTTATCGGAAGCGAGATTGACGGTACAACATTTGCCATCGCCAAACACCTATACCCACAGGCTAACCTATTCAATAAGGGGTATGAAACATTACCCGTCGCAGACAATAGCATTGATTTAGCCATTGGCAATCCGCCTTACGGATCGGTCAAACTAAACTTTGTTAATAAACCGCATTTAAACGGCAAAACCATCGCTAATCAATTCATGCTATCGACACTTGAGCAAGTCAAGCCAAACGGCTTGTCTATTATGATAGTATCAAGCAACTTTATGGACAGCACCAACACCGCTAACCGTGAAGAAATGGCAAAACTTGGTAATCTTGAGTATGCGATCCGCTTGCCTAATAGCACATTTGATGATGCAGGAACGGCGGTTGTTGCCGATATATTGGTATTTAGGAAACATGATCAAGCCACGCTAGATGCAATCGCCCAAGATGGGCTAAATACCATGCCGTCATGGGTGAGAAGTAGCAAAATTTCACTTGATGGGGTCAATGAGGTTAATTTTAACCCGTTCTTTAACGACAAGTTGGCAGGCGAGTTACAGGCAGCAAGCGGCGAGGGTGGGCGTGCGATTTATACCATCAAAGCAAAGGGCAGTATCGACAAAGCATTAAAAGATTTTGTTAAATCCATTGAAAAGGTTAAGCCTACTAGAACAGCTAAACAGATTGAAAAGGAAATCAATACTACCAACCAAAGTATGATTGATAGCCTTGTACTGGAAGCCGAAGGCAATAGCATTGGGGATATTCGCCGAAACGAAAACGGGCGCATTACTCAAGTCATCGAGCGCACCGACGGCACAAAGAACCAATTAGTTGAACGTGAATTATCACCCAATAGCGTATGGAGTGATAGCTACACGCAGGATTTGGACGGGCGTTGGTATAGAATCGAAGATGTCAAAGACAAAAAAGGTAGGTCCGTAAAAGTCCTTGATAAAGACGGCAAGCCAACAAAATCCAATTTAAAACAAAAAGTTTATTTTGCGGATGAGCAAATTCCTACCCAATCAAAACTGGGAATCCAAGGCTACAATATCCTTAGCCATTCTATTGATTTATTGGGCTTTCTCGAGAATCAATTACAGCTTGAGCAATCATCAACTAGCGACAATAAGGATATTGAAGCCAATCGAAAAAAATTGGCAAAAGCCTATAATGACTTTGTAAAACAATATGGATATTTAAACAATCCACGTAACGTAAAAATCATTAAGAATCTACCCAAAGCAAATCTTGTTTTGCATTGGAAAAATCCTACACGCCTGAGAAAGCCACAGGCAGCGGCAAAAACAAAAACATTACTCAAAAGGAATCGGCGAAAGCATCCGACATCTTAATTAAACGGATGATTGTGCCGAAGTCACGCACCAATCATGCAGAAACCGCCAAAGAAGCATTGACACTATCACTAGCCTATCGTGGCAAGGTTGACATTGATCTAATGGCTGAACTGACGGGTAAATCGCCGCAAGCCATTATTAGCGAACTAAATGAGATTGAATCGCCCGTCATATTTAACAACCCTGCCACAAATGAGTGGGAAACAGTGGACGAGTATTTATCGGGCAATGTCCGAGAAAAAATAAAAGAAGCCGAGCAACGGGGGATGGCGAAAAATGTACAAGCACTGGAAGCAGTGCTGCCCAGTGACGTGCCTGTTGAAAATATTGCAATGCGCCTTGGTATGAACTGGATTCCTACCGAAATCTATACCGATTTTGCGAAACACTTGCTAGGAACAAATGCGGCTAAAGTTTCCTATGAGCCACTAAGTAACACCTATAGCGTAACAGGCAGTTCAAATCAAGCCCGACACGATGAATTTATGGGCGGCGGCAAAAGTCCTGAGTGGTTGCTTGAGCGTATTTTAAACAATCGTAAAATCGAAGTTAAAGAAACCGACTACATTACCAAAAAAAAGTGTGTTAAAGGTTGCTGAAACAGAAGAAGCCAACGAAAAAGCACAGGCTATTAAAGGCGAGTTTGAGAACTGGCTATATGCCAATGGCGATACAGTAGCCAAATTAGCCGAATTATTTAACAAGGTGCACAATGCCATCGTCGAGCGTAAATTTGACGGCTCACACTTAGAGTTATCGGGGAAAGTGCCTGACGATACCATCAAACTTCGCACGCATCAAAATAATGCGGTATGGCGTGGCGTTACTACCAATGCGGTGCTTTATGACCATGCGGTAGGTAGCGGTAAGACCTTTACGGGCATTGCCCGTGCTATGGAACGTAAGCATTTAGGCTTATCCAAAAAGCCAGTGCTAGTTGTGCCTAACCACATGGTTAATCAATTTGCCCAAGATATCTATAAACTTTATCCTGCCGCCAACATTCTGACCGCAGGACAAGGATTTTGAGAAAAAGAATCGCAAAAAGTTATTCGGTAAAATCGCAACCAATGACTATGACATTATCGTGTTACCGCATTCATCGTTTGAGTTCATCAAACTTTCTAAAGAAACTCAAAGACGCTATTTAGAGGAAGAAAAATCGAGGATTGAACGGGCGATTATCGTTGCTAAGGCAGAAAACGGCAGCAGGGACATGACGACCAAGCAGCTTGAAACGTTACGTGCAAATCTTGAAACCAAGATTAAACGATTAACCGAAACCAAACGCAACGATGATGAAATCAGCTTTGAGCAGATGGGGATTGATGATATTACTGTCGATGAAGCCCACGAATTTAAAAATCTATTTTTCACAACAAAGATGCAGGGCGTTAAAGGTTTGGGCACGCCGACTGGCTCAAACAAAGCGATGGATTTATGGCTAAAAACCAAGTATATCCATGAAACAGGCGGTGCACTTGCCTTTATGACAGGCACGCCCATTTCAAACAGTGCTGCTGAAATGCACGCTATGATGCGTTATTTAATACCAAAAACCCTAGAAGATAACAATGTCAGCAACTTTGACGCATGGGCGAATACTTATGCTGAAAACAAAGCCAAGTTTGAAGCCACGGAAAGCGGACGGCTAAAACTAACCACCCGATTCGCCCGTGAATGGCAAAACATGGGCAGTCTGATGGCAATGTGGCGGATGGCAACTGACAGTGTTACCAATGACGATATCAAGGCAACTTATCGTGCTGAAAATAATGGCGCTGAGTTTCCCTTGCCACGGGTGGCAGATGGTAACCGTCAGCCCGTTAATATCAAGCCGACAGCAAGCCAAGATCACATGCTAGAACTCATCCTAGCAGGCTTTAAAATGGTAGAGCATGGCAGCCTTGATAAAGAGGAAAAAGCCGTCCTACGCCTTAAATTGATGGATTTGGCAACAAAAAACGCACTCGATCCACGAATCATTGACCCAACACTAGAAGCAGGCGGAAAGCTACAGGCAGTTGCGGACAATACTTTTGAAATCTATCAAAAATGGAATAAGGACAAGGGCACGCAAATTATTTTCCTTGATCGCTCAATGCCAAAATCCAAAAGTGATACCAAGGTTATCGCCGAATACGATGCTGTTATCGCCGAGCGTGACAAAGCGATTGCCAGTAATGATGATGACGCATTGTTAAAAGCCAACGACAAGTTGGAAAAATTCGATGAAAACGAGATAGCGGAGTTAAAGTCTGCACAAAACGGTGGGTTTAATGCGTATGGTGAAATCAAGCGTCTATTGATTATAAAGGGCGTGCCTGCTGATGAAATTGTGTTTATTCAAGAAGCCAATACCGATGAAGAAAAGAAAGCCATTTTCGATAAGGTGAATAGCGGTGAAATCCGTATTATTCTTGGCTCAACCCCACGCATGGGCGCAGGCACGAATATTCAACAGCGTTTAGTTGCCTTGCATCATGTGGACGCACCTTGGAAACCTTCGGATATCGAGCAGCGAGAAGGGCGTATTATTCGCCAAGGCAATGAATTATATGCCAAATATGGGCATAATAATTTTGAAGTTGACATAAAAGCCTATATTACCGAAAAGACCGCCGATGCGAAACGGTGGGATACCATGAGTGCGAAACTTGGCACTATCAATGCGATCCGCAACTACAAAGGCGAGCATACATTAGACTTTGAAGAAGATGACGGGGATGCTTCATTCCAAGAAATTGCGGCGCTTGCCACTGGCAATCCGATGATGCTTGAGCGCATGGAATTAACAGAAGTCCGAAACAAGTTGAATCGTGCATTAACGACCTTCAGAAAACGTGAAGCAGGCGATCTAGGGCGATTAAATTCGGCAAAGCAAGCCGTTGAACGCTTGCCTAAAAGAATCGAAGCAGCTAAATCTATCACGACAGACTATGAAACAGCCGCAGCCATTGCCAAGGCGGAATACGACAAGCAATCAATAACGATTGATGGAAAAGTTTTTGACAGTAGAAAATCTGCCAACGCTTATGCCAAGGAAAAGGCGGAACTGGCAAAGCAAGCAGACAAGAAAGCGACTTATGTTATCAATGGCGAAAATATTGGTAGCTACACGGCAGCGGACACCAAAATTAAGGAATTGATTGGCAATAAACCCGATATTCCGATGTTACTTGAAGTCAACGGTAAGCAGTACAGCAACCCATCTGACATGATGACCGATGACTTGATGAATAAAGTAAACAGTCATCCAGTACAGCCCGTATTTAAACTAATGGGGTTTGATGTAACGTCTTATGATGACGGCGGCATGACACTGATGGTTGTTGAGCATGGCGATCAGGTGTTGGCACAGCGCAGTTTAGATAAGCAAGCGACAGGCATAAAGATAATCAATGTAATTAACGATTTAGCAAAACAGCTTGATTCAAAAGTTCCATTTCTTGAAAGCAATTTGCAGCGTGCCTTAGAAAGCAATAAGCAAACAATGGCAACGCTGCAAGACAAGGTAGGCAAGCCATTCCCCGAGCAAGAGCAGCTTGATAGCGTGAGCGAGCGATTAACACAGCTTCAGGCGATTTTAGGTGAAGAAGATAAACCCGAAATAACCGATATCGATCGACTGTATTTTAATGAATTAAATAACTTGCTTGAAGGCATGGCTAACAGGCGCAACAATGCCAAGCCCAAATCCGAAGCAGCAACCGAATCCACCAATACAGATGCCCCACAATACAGCCAACAGGGTAATCAGACGGGCACAACCAAGCAAAAAGTATTGAATACGTTGTATAAGCGATTCGGCAAAGCAACTATTGACAAGCTAATAGCGGATGGCGTGTTGGACATCATCGATTTTGCAACAGCAAAACAAATTGACCCAAAAATCCCAAATAAAGCGGACGGGTTATATTTGAACGGCAAAGCAACGTTGATTTATGACAACATCAATGAAACATGATTATCCCAACATTTTTGCATGAGTTGGGCGGACATGGCGGATTCCAAACACTAATGGATGGCAAAGCCTATCAATCGTTCATGCGTGAGTTTGACAAGATGGTTGCAAGCGGTGATTCCGATGCCGTTTTAGCAAAAAAACTTGCGGACGCTCACAGCCCGAATGCAAAAGTTGCACGGGATGAATATATCCCTTACTTGATATCCATTGCCACAAACAAACAGGGCAATAGTAAAATCAAGTCATTAATTAACCGCATGGTGTTGGCAATCAAATCATTTATTCGTAAACAGTTTGGGGTCAGCCTTCCAGTTACCCCAGGCGATATCGTGGCATTGGCGGAAAAGATGGTGCAACAAAGGGCAGTTGAAAAAACCAATGCCGATGATACAATCGCAAAATTTAGTCAATCTACTAAAAAATCTGTTAAAGAATTTATGGAGGGCGAGCCTGTTGCAAGCATTAAAAGCGGCTTGATTCAACGTGATACGGAAGGCAAGGTTATTAAGTCAGCAAAAGACTATATGCGAAAATGGCTTGCTGAAAATAGACCAAGTGGAATATTCAATCACCCTGAAGTTGGTGAGATTCTCTTAGCACCAAAGGGAATCAAAGACAGTCTAAATCATATGTCAGCGGATATTCATGTTAATGCCATACCCGCTGTTCCTTATATTTTAGAAAATTCAATCATTATTGAAGAATCGATGGATAAAGATGGCAAGAATATCAAAAATTATATTCTGGCAGCCCCTGTTAAAATTGATGATGAGCGATACTATGCAGTTGTTAGAGTGCGTCATGAAATGGCAAAGAATAATGAAAAGCCAAGATTCTATATTGTGGCGGCGGAATTAGAAAGTGAGGCGCAAAAAAATGCGGCTATCACCCTTAAAGACCACTTCACCCAAGATGGGAATGTACATGGAGGCGACAACCGCAGTGAGGTTTCTGCCCTCAAGATCCAGGACACAGACGAAACGTCCACTTCCATGGGAGGCAAAAACCGTCTATTAAATGTACTACACCAAGTAATGGCTGTCAACACCAATGGTAATCAAAATGACGATATTCGCTACTCCCAACTTGGCGGCTACTCACCACAAGTAAGCAAACTATCCCAGATGTTATCGGATTTTCTCAAAAATCCAACATCATTCTTAAAGTCAGTGACTGATAATAAAATCACTGACCATCTTGGTAAAGGCTTGGCTTTGTTGGGTCGTCGTCAGTTGGTGGATATCTACAAAAAATACTTGCCGCCAATTAAAGAATACAGCGATACCGTTGAGCAGATGGATGCCGATGCCAATGAAAAAGCCTTTGAAGCCGATAAGCTAGTAAAAGAGTGGGCAGAACTTAAAGATGAAGCCGCTTTGGCAGAAGTGATGCACGATGCCACGCTTAAAGGCATTGACCCCTCAGGGCCTTATCAGCCTGGCGATGATAGGGCGATTTATCAGCAGTTAAAACGCCGCTTTGATGCGCTGTCGCCCGAAGCTCAAAGAATTTATAAGCAAGCCCGTGATGACTACACAGCGCACCAACGCTCAGTATTTAACGCAATTAAAGGGCGTATTCAGCGTAGTACCATGAGTGCACCACGCCAAGCGGAACTCATCAAAAAAAATGGAACAAGGGTTTTTTTCTTTTGGTCAAAAAGGTGTATTTCCCCTTGGGCACGTTTTGGCAAGTATGTGATTGTTGTTAAAGATAGTGTAGGCAATGTCATTAATGCAAGTCGAGCTGAAACAAAAGCACAGGCAGATGCACTACGCAAAGAATTATTAAGAGACTATCCAAACGACAAGGTAGGTCGTGTGCTATTGGATAAGGAATTTGTCGGTAGTCGAGATGGCGTGACTCGTGGCTTCATGTCTGATTTGTTCGATGCCGTGGCGGATTTAGGATTGACCGCACAACAACAAGACGAGTTTGAGGATACATTGGGGCAGCTATATTTAAACAGCTTACCAGATATGCACTTTGCAAAGTCGGGTATTCACCGTAAAGGCACAAAAGGCTTTAGCCAAAACGCAAGGCGTGCTTATGCACAGCACATGAGCCGTGGTAGTCACTATGTTGCTAAAATGCGTCATGCGGATGTGTTGCAATCGCTACTTGATGATATGCAAGACTATGTAAAACAGCAAGGTGATAGCGACCCAAACTATGATCAACCAAAAATGCAGCGAGTTGTTGATGAAATGGAAAAACGACATGACTTACTGATGAATCCAAAAACACACCCAGCCGCAAGTTTTGCTACCTCGATTGGCTTTATCTGGTACATGGGCTTATCGCCTGCCTCAGCGATAGTGAACTTGTCACAAACCGTACTGGTGGCTTACCCTGTGATGGGTGCTAAGTGGGGATTTGGTAAAGCTGCCAAGGAATTGGGTGTGTTATCTAAAGAAGCAGCAATGGCAAAAAATGACCTAAGCGACGTACTAACAGGTGATGAGAAAAAAGCCTTTGATGAAGCGGTACGACGGGGCGTGATTGACCTTACCCAAGCACATGACTTAGCAGGCATTGCCCAAGGTGAAGATGAAAAAGTGATGTGGTACTTGCACCCAATTATGAAAGCGGCATCCTTTATGTTTCACCATGCGGAAAAGTTTAACCGACAAGTTACTTTTGTGGCAGCTTATCGCTTGGCAAAACAGGCAGGCACGGACCATAAGACGGCGATTGAGCAAGCCATTGATGCCACTTATGAGGGACACTTTAGCTATGCTTCAAGTAATCGCCCAAGAATTATGCAAGGCAACTGGCAGCGTGTGCTATTTTTGTTTAAGCAGTATGGGCAAAATATGGTGTACTCATTGACACGCAATGCTTATCTGTCATTTAAAGGGGATAAGCAGGCGATGAAAGCGTTGGGCGGTATGCTTGCTCTACATGGTACGTTTGCGGGCGTGCTTGGCTTGCCTATGGCTTCTACGCTGCTTGCTGCTGCCAGTGCGGTTGGTGGCGGTGGTGATGAGCCGTGGGATGCCGAGATTGCTTTGCGTAATTTCTTGGCGGATTTATTCGGCGATGGTATAAGCGAGGTTATCTCAAAAGGCTTACCACGGGCATTGGGGATTGATTTATCCAGCCGTGTTGGGTTAGATAGTCTTATCTTGCCACGCCTGCAAGAGGGGCTAGAAGGGCAAAGGGAAGGGGAAAACGTTCTGGCAGGTTTGTCGGGTCCCGTGTTTGGTATTGGGGTAAATGCGGTGGCAGGGTTTGATGATGTCAAGAACGGCAATACGCTGATTGGCGTTGAGAAGATGCTGCCCAAGGTGTTAAAAGATACGGTGAAGACTTATCGCTATGCAACCGAAGGTATCGTTGATAAAACGGGCATTGAGGTGATGCCACAAGAAAGCGTGGGGCTAGGGGATATCGCACAGCAGCTGCTAGGGTTTCGCTCGGCGAAAATCGCCCAAGCCCAAGAGGGGAAAAGTGCGGTATTCCAAATGGATAAGAAAATCGGCAAGCGTCATCAGCAGTTAATAGATGAATATGCGAGGGCGAAAATGGCGGGGGATGATAGCCGTGCTGAAGAAGTTTGGCAGGACATTAAACGCTACAATGATGCTATCGGCGGTAAGTACCCAAATCTGCGTATTACCAAGGTGCGGTTGATGCAGCTTGTCAAACAGCGTAAGCGTCGAATCGCTGAGGCTAAAGACGGTATCTATTTGCCAAGTAGCCGTAAAGCGTCAAGGGAGTATGGGGCGTTTGCGACGGAGTAGAAATTTGTTTTTTATTGTTAGTTGTTGTAAGATAAGGAGAAAAATTAGGAGTTTTTTATGAGCCTTGAAGAACAAATTATAGCTTCCAATGGGGGCGGAATAATCCTAGCTTTTACGATAGGGTTGACTACTGCAAAAATCATGTGGAAACACAACAAAATAATGGCGATTATTGGGGTAGTCCCTAATTTTCTATTTGTAGCACAGGCTCTGTACTATATGGCGTATCAAGAAACATTAGATAAGCAACAAAGGCAACTGTTCTTATTTACAGCATTTCTAACAGTCCCTATTTGGATTATAGGTGCTTATTACGCTTTTGTATCAGGGGCGAATCTTGCGAATGTATTAGCAATACGTTTGATGATAATTATTGTGTATTTGTTGATAATATTTTTGTCAATCTGCATATTCGATTTTGAAAGAATAAAAAACCTTTTTTCAAAAGTTTATTAATAGCAATAATTTTTATGAGATTTTAGGTTTTCTTTTGGCAATAATTGTTTATTTAGGTTCAAATATGGATAAGGTTGATAGAATTTTAGCTGAAGCCAATATAAAGTATAAAGAACCTAAGTCTGAAATTGATAAATTCTTAGCTCAATCTGATTCGCAGATTAAAAGTGAGATTGATAGCTTTTTGAGTGATGCCCCGCCACAAGTAATTACTGCTTCTACTCAAAGAAAGTCAAGCTATAGCAATTATCTTTCTTTTCACAATGACCACGCCAACGATAATAGTTCCAATAACGAAGAAAGTTATGCCTCTAAATCCTATCAATACTCACAATCACCTGAAAGCACGCCTACCAATTACAGTTCTTCTAATCGTGAAAATTATCGCAGTGGCTACAGTAATTCTTATAGCACAAATGATACTTATGGTCTAAATGGCAATAAAAAATACGATGAGCCTTTGTCCTACAACAACCAATCTTCAATGACTACCACACCGCCACCGAGCCACATTACAAACTGTGATAGTGCAGGATGTTGGGACAATAATGGGCGTAGGTATAATTCTACAGGTAATGGGCAAAATTTTTATTCAGATAGTGGAAAATTCTGTCAAAACACAGGCGGTCAGATGGAATGCCGTTAACAACAAAACCCACTACTCAGTGGGTTTTTTAACATCAAAGTGTAAGGTGTGACCCCATCCCCACAAATCCACGACAATACAGCAAATTATTATCGTGGAGCGTGCGATGTTGCACAACCAAACTAAAATTCTACTAGATAGTGCATATATCGCATCGGGGGCAATCGTCGCCCAATCTGCTGCCTATGCCAGCACTATCTACGAGCCGAAAATATGGCTCGGTCTTGCCCTGCCTCATTGGGCGGGGTGGCTAATGTTCGTCTTAGCGTTACTATTCGGCTCGGCGTTATCCGTTCATCAGAAAACGGCGGTCGATGAATATATCACGCACCCAAAACTAAAGCCCTTTTATTCGCTCGGGTTTGGGTTTTTCGTCACCGTCTTTGGTATCCCGCTTAAATACCCACAGCTCACCGTCTTTGAGCTAATCCTGCCAGCTATTGGTCTGTCGGCGATTGGCTCACAAGTTATCTATTATCTGATTGCTTTTTTTACCTCACCTGAGCTGTGGTCGGCTTTAAAGCTACGGGCATTAAATCTCGTTAAAGGAGGGCAGAGCGATGCTGATGCTCCTAAATAATGCAATGCCGTATATCGGCTTTGTGCTGTGTCTGTTGGTATGGCGATTAGAACGATTTAATACCAAGCCATTCGCCATCCAAGTGACGTTTATTGTGTGGATTTTGACGATGATTATGCTGTATTTGGCTGACCACAATCCTGACTTTACTCCCGTATTCGGTAGCGTAATGGGTCGTTATCTGATTTTGTTGTCAGTGATTTGTGTGGCAAGTTATGTCTATATTGCGACACAAGAGATGCGTCGTTTAAATGATTTGGTCGAAAGTAAAGACCAAGAGATTGAGCGTGTAGAAAAAAACCTATCACGCACCACTAACCAATGAGGAGCAATAAAGTGTCTTTAATCGTAATTGAAATGCAACAAAAACTGGGGCTGACAGCAGACGGCATTGCTGGAGAAAAGACCAAAACAGCCATGAACGAAGCATTAAAACAAGGAAAAATCACACAAGAGGAGTGTGATGCCTTTAACCGTGCTGACCCAAATGATGATAAAATCACCAAAAATATCCGCCTAAGTGAATTAACCTTAAGCCCAACCGCCCAACGCCTTGGCATTGACAACACGCCAAACGAAAATATTAAACAAAATTTGATAGAAAGTTGCACAAATCTATGGCAACCGACACGCGATTTGTTAGGCGTGGCAATGTCAATCAGTAGTGGTTATCGTTCGCCTGCGTTAAATCGTGCGGTTGGTGGTAGTCAAACATCCGCCCACCCTTTTGGTCGTGCGATTGACTTTACCGCTCCGAAGTTTGGCTCGCCACGCAAAATCGTTGAGTTTTTGGCAAAAGAATTGCCCAAACATGGTGTTAAGTTTGACCAAATTATCCTTGAGTTTGACCGTTGGATTCATTTGGGCTATAAATCGCCAAATGTGAACAGCGTGGACAGGTTTTGACCGCCAAAAAGATAGACGGCAAAACCAAATATTTTAATGGGATTGTTTGACGTCCTCCACTTGCTTTAGCTAGGGGACCCCCGCCCCCAGACGGTCAAGCCCGACCGAAAGAATTTTCTTAATAAAAAAACCTAGCATAAAGCTAGGTTTTTAAACGCCATCCTTCCCACGCTTTTTAACTCTATTAATGCGATTATAAATTGCTTGTCTACTGATATTATGTAACTTAGCTAGTTTTGCGACTGGCTGGGTTAAATCAACCTCGCTCCAGTTTATTTTTGCTCTTAGCCTAAAACCTTGTTTTTTGCTCTCATTAATGCGTTTTGTATACACTTGTTCAGCAGTTATCCCCAGCTTTTGACAAATAGACTTAACATCATCATTAAATATATCAACTTGAGACCAGTCAATAGACTTTCGTGTTTTTACGCCAGTTTGCTTTTTGCGATTTATGCCAACAATTGATAGATTAGTATTTAACTCTTTAGCTATTTGAGTGTCAGTTTTAGACCAGTCTATTTTAGACCAATCGCATATTGCTTTGCGTGCCATATCACCCCGCCCCCCTTTTAACTGCGTGTGCCAACGCGAGGTAACACTTCAAGCGTTGGGTGCTGTCCAGTTAACAACAACCATAATGTCCATGTTTGCTTGTTCGGACTAAATGGCTTACCTGCCTTTTCGCCACGCTCGTAATCACTAATGATTTGCCTACCACTTAAACCCAAGAGATTTGCGGTAGCTTGTCCGCTCAACCCCGTATGCTTGCGTAATTCTGCGATTTGCTTAGGTGTTTGTGGCTCAATGATTGCGTCAAACCAAATCACAGATGGGTAAAGTTGTTTATCGTTAACAGTGTTAATCACTTGCTCCATATATTCTCCAGTTAAAACCCCAACCGATTGGCTAGGGTCTTAAACTATATTAATTATTGTTGTTAAATAGCTTTTAACTCAGCGATTACGTAGCTTGGGTAATCGTTAAAATCGTAACCAATTGCGTCATCTAAAATAGCTTGCACTTGGTCAGCGTGGCTAGGTTTTAATTCGTCAATCAATTCGTACATTTCTTGGTATTCACCAAGTTTTGACTGCCACCATGCGATAGTATCGTTGTCAGCTTGGTATAACTCATTGCTATCATTATAGCTAAAATCATTATTAGTTGTGATTTGCATTATATCAGCGGTGCAATCAACGTTGTTTACAGTGATAGTTAAGTCGTTGATTGATTTAGTAGTGGTGTTAAATACTCTCATTTCGGTTACTCCAGTTTTAGCTAGTTTGTCATAGCCTAGCTTGCTATCTGCAAACATTGTGTTTGCTGTCTATGTGTGTATTATGTCATACTTAGTTATACTTTGTCAAGCATTTTTTTTAAAATTTACAAAAATTTTTTAACTTTTTGCAAATCATAAAAAACTTTTTTGGGTCAGCTCATATTTACGCACAAAATCGGCATAATTTAACACTGTGAGCACCACCAATTTTTTAAGGTTGCTGGGCGTATAACCCAGCTCAAAATTATCAGATTGCAATTTACCACATTATGCCGTCATCTTCCCATACCCACTTATTTTCGTGAAAATCTTTAATCAATGATAAAACGTGGGCTTCTGCGTCTTCTAAGATATCTTGATAAACGTCATAAGCTTCCGCCAATTCATCTACGCTGAGTTCAAACTCTTCCGCCGTTTCGCAAACGTAGTCATAATGTTTGCTTTCTTTTTTAAAGTCACTCTCGGAAAGCTCTTTGGATAAAAAATCGTCAAGTTTGAAAAAAATTTCGTCCGTACCTTCGTTATTATAAAGCTCTGGCAGATTGCTTGGCTGGCTGTAGTCTAAGTTGTAGTAGTATTGCCCGTTTTGTAACTCAGCATTAAACTTTTTGTCAGCAACTTCCATGGTGTAGCAAAGGGTGGCACCCAAAAAGGTGTAGTCTGATACAGAGTTTCCAGAGATTGCAACGGGTTTATCAACTCTAAAGTGTTCAAGGTCGAAAGATGATTTTTTCATAAAATACTCCTGCCCTTTTGGGCGTTTTGGTTAAGTTTACATCAAGATGGTATACCTCGTCTTGATGTGTGTATTATGTCATACTTAGTTATACTATGTCAAGCATTTTTTTTAAAATTTACAAAAATTTTTTGTAAAAAAAGGAGCTGAACTAGATTAGAGTTAAATTTCACACCATTTTCTCAATATTTTGAGTTGATTAGATGGTGCCCTATAAAAAAAATATCCCCACATCGGGGCGGTGTGGGGATATTTTTTTATGTGTTAAGAAAAAGGCGTTTTTAGTATATAATATGCCAAATTTTTCGTTTATCCAC
>CAKMOY010000195.1 GCA_927911235.1 uncultured Moraxella sp. | reverse complement strand
GGCGAAAAATGGATTATGTGTTTGTTGCTGTTGGCGGTGGTGGCTTGATTGCAGGGATTTCGGCATTTTTGGGTGAAGTTGCACCGCACGTCAAAGTCATTGCCGTTGAGCCTGAAAATGCCGCTTGTTTAAAAATCGCCCTTGAAACAGGCGAACGCACACGCTTACCGCAAGTTGGGCTATTTGTGGACGGTGTTGCCGTTGCCCAAATTGGCGAATTGCCCTTTAAAATCGTCAATATGCCAAAAAGCGACAACTCTGGCAACGTCATCGAGCCTGACGTGGTGACTTGTAGCAATGACGAAGTCTGTGCTGCCCTAAAAGACGTTTACGAAGACACTCGCAGTATCGTTGAACCTGCTGGGGCGTTGGCGGTGGCGGGCATGAAAAAATATATCCAAGAACATAACATTCAAGGCAAAAACTGCGTAGCAATCTTGTGCGGTGCAAACATGAATTTTGACCGTTTACGCTATATCGCTGAACGCACCGAAATTGGCGAGAAAAAAGAAGCCATCTTTGCCGTTACCATTCCTGAAAAAACAGGGGCATTTTTGGACTTTTGCCGAGCATTAAAAGGACGCAACATCACCGAATTTAACTATCGCCTAAACCCGAGCCAAGCCGATGCCAATATTTTTGTCGGCATTGCGTTAAAAGAAGGGCAAAAAGAACGCCAAGCAATTTTTGAACTGCTTACCACCGAAGGTTATCAAGTCGTTGATTTAACCGATGATGAAATTGCCAAAACCCATATCCGTTATTTAATCGGCGGTCATGCTAATTTAAATGATGAACAAATTTTTAGAATTATGTTTCCAGAACGTCCAATGGCGTTGTTAAACTTTTTGGAAAAATTGGGACAAAATTTTAATATTTCGCTATTTCATTACCGCAATCATGGGGCGGCAGAAGGGCGGATTTTGGCAGGGATTCAAATGGGTGAACAAACGGCGGAAACCTTGCAAAACACCCTACAAAATATCGGCTATGAATGTGAAAATATTACCGATAATTTGGGGTATCAAATTGTTTTAAATAATTAATTATTTTTAAATAATTATTAAAATATTTTAACAAATCTTTTCACAAAATTAAAGCTTATCACAGCGATAAGCCTTGTTTTTATTAAACTTTTAAACAAACCCTTAAAAAAATTATGACTAGAATTAACATCATTAACGTAACGCTTTTAACAGACCAACATCTGTTCGCTGAATATCGTGAAATTACTCGCATTTTTGCCCTTGTCAAACAGGCGTGCGACAAGTATAGCTATGTTGAAATTTGCAAAAAAATCGTGCCGACTTACCGCATGAGTACGGGGCATGTGCTGTTTTTTTTATGATAAATTGGCGTTTATTGAAAACCGCTATTTTGCCTTGCGTGATGAAGTGTTAAAACGTGGTTTTAACATTACGCTTAAGGACGATATTGTCGATTTTCGGCAAGTGATTGACGAACGGTTTTATGGTGATTTTTTGCCAAATAACGCTGATAAAGCGGTGAATATTGAGCGATTAATTGAAAAAATCCACGCCAAGCCAAATTGGTATAAGATGAATGGCGTGGTGATTGATGATAAAAAATATTGTGTTGAATTAACAAAATACGGAAAATTATCGCCATGATGAAACCATATATTTTTAAAAAACGTCATATTTTTTATCTAATAATTTTCTTATTTATCAATTATTTACATTTTGTTTTCTTTATGACAGATATTTATCGGCAATGCTTTGATGGTAAATGCGTGAGCGTGGCTAGACTGACACAGGGGCGAGATACATTTTTGCGAGTTTATGACCAAAAACTGTACACAACTTTATTTAATAATTTTTATAACCATGCTCAATATCCACTTGAAACAGGCGTTTTGATTGGTAAACAAACACAAAATGATAAAATTGTCGTGATTAGTGATGTGTTACCAACAAGAAAAGGCGATTTATCAAATCATCTGATTTTTAAAGAGCAAACAAATGCTTATTATACAGATAATCCTAATGCCATTGCATTTGACAAATTACCACATTTTTAAATCACTTTTTATTAAAAAACTTGAAAACTTATCCAAAACCCATAAATTATCCTTGTTAAATAAAAAGCTAAATTTTTGAAAAAACAACGGAGAAATTTATGACCCAACAAACACATGTTTTTGAAACCGAAGTCGCCCAACTTTTACACCTTGTAACTCACTCACTCTACTCAAATGCCGATATTTTTGTGCGTGAGCTGGTGTCAAATGCGTCTGACGCTTGCGACAAGTTGCGTTTTTTAGGCAATGCCGATGACAGCCTTTTTGAAAACGACAGCGAGTTAAAAATCCGCATTGACATTGACAAAGATGCCAAAACCATTAAATTTATTGACAACGGTATCGGTATGAACCTAGCCGATGCGATTGAAAATTTGGGTACGATTGCCAAATCTGGCACAAAATCATTTTTAGAAAAACTTAGCGATGCTCAAAAACAAGACGGCAATTTAATCGGACAATTTGGCGTGGGTTTTTACTCAGGCTTTATCGTTGCCGACACAATTACCGTTGAAAGCCGAAAAGCAGGCGAACTAAGCTCGCAAGGCGTACGTTGGGTGTCAAACGGCACGGGCGAATTTACCACAGAAGCCATTGACAAAGCCGAACGTGGCACAACCATTATTTTGCACGTCAAAGACGAACACGCTGAATACCTTGACCGCCATAAAATCAAAACATTAGTCAATAAATATTCTGACCACATTACTTTGCCAATTCAAATGCGAAAAGAAGTGTGGCAAGAAGAAGAATTGACCGAAGAACAAAAAACCAATGGCGAAACCGCAAACGGTCAAATGGTCGCAACCGATGAATGGGAAACGATTAACCAAGCCAATGCCTTGTGGACACGCTCGGCAAGCGAAATTGAAGACGAAGAATACAACGAATTTTACAAAAACTTGACGTACGATTATGACGAGCCATTGACTTGGTCGCATAACCGTGTGGAAGGGCGTTTGCAATATACTCAACTTTTGTATATTCCTAAAAAAGCCCCATTTGACCTGTATCAACGTGAACAACAACGTGGTTTAAAATTGTACGTCAAACGTGTGTTTATCATGGAAGATGCTGAACAATTGTTGCCTATGTACTTGCGTTTTGTCAAAGGCGTGATTGATACCGCCGATTTACCACTTAACGTTAGCCGTGAAATTTTGCAAGAAAGCCGTGATGTCAAAGCCATTCGGGACGGCAATGCACGCCGTATTTTGACCGTTTTGGCAAGCTTGGCAAATAGCGATGAAGCCGAAAAACAAGAAAAGTTCAAGCAATTTTATGCCGAATTTGGCAATGTGCTAAAAGAAGGGCTTGGCGAAGATATGCCAAACCAAGAAAAAATCGCCAAATTGCTCCGCTATGCGACTAGCACCGATGACAACGTGGTGACAAGTTTTGCCGATTATAAAGCTCGCATGAAAGACGGACAAAAGGCGATTTATTATCTGACCGCTGAAAATTTGGCAAGTGCCAAAAATAGTCCACAATTGGAAGTGTTTAAGAAAAAAGGCATTGAAGTTATCTTGATGACGAGCCATGTGGACAATTGGGCGATGAATTTTATCCACGAATTTGACGGCACACCACTACAAAACATTGCCAAAGGTGCGGTAGATTTGGACGATTTGACCGATGAAACGGAAAAAGAACAAGCCAAACAAGCCGAAGAAAACTTAAAACCAATTGTAGAAAAACTTAAAAGTGTGTTAAGCGGACGTGCCAAAGATGTGAAAGTGTCAAATCGCTTGGTGGATAGCCCTGCGTGTTTGGTGGTTGGCGAAGGCGAACTTAGCCCACAAATGGTACAAATGCTCAAACAAATGGGGCAACCTGTGCCAGAAAGCAAACCAACGCTTGAAGTCAATCCAAATCACCCTTTGATTCAAAAGTTGGAAACGTCAGAGCAGTTTGATGACCTAGCTCAAGTGGTGTTTGACCAAGCGGTATTGGCGGACGGTGGTCAGCTTGACGACCCTGCAGGGTATTTAAAACGTGTAAATGCGTTGTTGTTAAAATAATGTGCATTAACAAAAAGCGAAAACTTCGGTTTTCGCTTTTTTATTTTATCGCCAATTTTTGACAAATATCCAACATACGATTGGCATAGCCCCACTCGTTATCATACCACGCCAGCACTTTAAACTGCTGACTATTAGTATTGCCAACTGACATAGTCTGCAAGCTATCAATCACCAGCGAATACGGCTCATGGATAAAATCGCTAGACACAAGCGGTTCATCACTAAACCCCATAATATCGGCAAAATCCTGCTCGCTCGCCTGTTTTAACACTTGGTTAATTTTATCAATATTTGTTGGTTTTTTAAACACAAAATTCACGTCAATCACCGCCACATCAACGGTTGGCACACGGATAGAATAACCGTTAATTTTGCCAATCATATTCGGCAACACTCGCCCCACCGCCCCGATACTGCTTGACGTGGTCGGCACGATATTATGCCCAGACGCTCGCCCACGCCGAAAATCTCGGTGGGCTTGGTCTAGCACGGTTTGGTCGGCGGTTACGGCATGGATTTCGGTCATCATGGCGGTGTCAATGCCAAAGGCGTTATCAAGTACATACAGCAACGGCACGATCGCCTGCGTGGTGCAAGATACGCTGGATAAAATCGGCTTGTTACGGCTTAATTCGCTGTCATTCACGCCTAGCACGATACTTGCGTCCACTCGGTCAAATGGAGCTGACCCAATGATGACTTGGCTCGCCCCTGCGGTGATGTGCTGATAGGCTTGTTCGTAACTGCGAAAATGCCCTGTACTTTCTAACACCAAATCCACTTGGTAATCTTTCCAATCAATTTTTTATTGGGTTTGGTTGTTGTAAAATGGCAATTTTTAAAATTTTATTGGCAATTTTGATGATAAAATGCGAATGTTGTGTGTCATTTTGCCATTCGGTTTGTAGTTCAATTTGTAAATCAATGCGTTGGTGCAAACGTCCATGCGTACTGTCATATTTTAGTAGGTATAAAAGCGTTTCGGCATCGGCGATGTCGTTAATGGCAACAATGTCAAAGTCAAAAGTTTGCGGATTTTTGGCAAAACATTCAAGGTAGGCTCGCAAGACGTTGCGACCGATACGACCAAAGCCGTTAATGGCGATTTTTAATTTTGGGCTTTTCAATTTTTTTCCTTTACAAATTTATTAATTACCAATGAATACAATGCCTTTATTTTGTTGATTTAGCCATTTCGCCAATTCTTCAAATGATTTTTTAATTATCAATATTTGTTTAATAAATTTATCTAATTGAACCGAATTATTAAATATTTCTTCGTCCAATAATCTAAAATAATGACAATTTAAAACCGTAGAATAAAAATGACTTTTTTCCAAATCTTTGTTATGTTGAACATCTGATAAATAATTTGCGATTTTTTAATGATTTTTGAGAAAATTTTTCAATATTATCGGTATAAATATTATATATTTCAAGAAAATCATCATTTGTTATACATTCTTCTGCAGGCACATCAAAATATTGTGTCCATGTATAACCATGAATATAAACAGATTCTTTTTCCCAAAAATTATATACATAATTGCCTAAATCTTTATCATAATCCAACGTATGATTTTGTAATTCAATATAATAAGTACCACCAAAAATTTTTAACATCTTGTGAAGTTAAAATATAGGATGAATTTAGTTTATTTAATTTTATAAAATACTTTCAAAATCACCAAAATTTATTTTTCAATAAATAATAAAGCAAGACGAATTTCATTATACCCATATTTAGCCGACAAAAAATCATAAATTGGCTTAATCTTTATCGCCCCATTCTCATCTTTATCATCAGCCTTATCACGCTGTTTTATCCTATCATACGCCTGTTGCACATTGTCAATCATCTGCTCATCAGTATCAGAGCGAATATGCTCAATCGGCAAATCCGAAAATTGCGTCTGCAAACGGCTAATATGGTTCATAATCGTGGATTGGGCAAGGTTGCGAATATCAGCAATTTCAGCGATTGACAAATTTTCTTCTAGTAATTTTTTGGTTTCCAAATAAGTATCAGACAACTTACCATCATCATCAGCGTGCTTTTCGGCTAACAGTTTGGCTTTGCGTTTTAGAGCGAGATTTTTTTGTTCAATGATTTTTTCATTGGCTTGAATACGGATTGGGTCATTTGTGCCAAAATTTTTGATGATAAAATCTTTTTGTTCATCGGCAATTTTTTCAGGATTTTGACGTAAAAATATATCTGCAAATTCTTCGGACAACGCCATAAAACGGTTATCTGCCCCACGAGCCGTTGGGTCAAGTTGCAAACTTTTGTCATTTAATCCCAACAATCGCAAACCCGACAACTGTTTTAACCGAGATAACGCCACATAACCCTGCCCTTTTTCAAAGGTTTTTGACAAATCAATCTCCGCACTGTCCAGCGTCATGCCTTGACTTTTGTGAATGGTAATCGCCCACGCTAGCGTCAAAGGAATGTGATAATACGCCGCCAAAATTTCGCCTTCTTCGTCTTCCACTTTCCAAGTGTCATATTCGGCAATCACTTTGCGACCGTCATTGAGCAACACCACAGGAAACAAGGTTTCGCTCATTTTGCTTTCATGGTGGATATTTTCATCGTCTTGGGTTTCGGTGTCGCTGTCGGCATTTTTATTTTTTTCAGATTTTTTGTCCTTGCTTTTGTCATCGTCCTTTTCAATAAAAGTCGGTTGAAAATCAACAATTGTTCCCATCGTACCGTTTGACACGTTTAAATCGTTGTTATTTTTGATAAACATCACTTTTGCACCGATTTTTAGCGTTAATTCTGGCGTGGTGCGTACCGATTTTTTTAAATTTTCCAACAATTTTTCATCACCTTCACCCCAAGCGGTAAAAAGTTTGGCTTCGGTGGTTAAATTTGCCAATTCTTTATCATTGATGTTTTGTACATTAATATTGTGGGTATAAAGTCGGGTACGAGATTGATTTAACTCATGATTTTTGGTGGCTAATAACGCAGGAATGATGTCTTGGGTAAATTGTTGTGTGCGGATTTGGTTTAAAATCGCAATCAAATCCAAGCCAAAATAGGTATTATTTGGCGTTTCATCATCGGATTTTTGGCGGTGCTGTTCGGTCAAATAACACACGGCAAAATCGGCATCTAGCCAAGATTTTGCCATAAAAGCAAACTTTTCTCGGTTGGTTTCTTCGTTTTTGCCAACAGGGGGCAACTGAAAAAAATCGCCCGCCACCAGCAACTGCACGCCACCAAATGGCAAATCGTTGTCTTTGACCGCTTGTAACATTTGATTTATCATGTCAAATTGTTTTAAATGCAACATAGAAATTTCGTCAATCACCAATACTTTGGTGCGTTGTATCCGCTCAACCAGTTGGGTTCGGCGTTTGACACGGTTGATATCGCTGGTCGTCAATTCGTCCAAAATACCAATGCCAGACCAGCTATGAATGGTCATGCCGTTCATGTGCGTGGCGGCGATGCCAGTGCTTGCAGTAACGGCAACGTCAATGTTGCGGACACGCAGATAATGCAAATATTGGTTGATGGTGTAGGTCTTGCCTGCCCCTGCCGAGCCTGTCAAAAAGACGTTTTTGCCTGTTTTTAAGATATCAAGTGCGGTGGATTGTTTCATGTTGGCTGATGTTTGTTATTTGTTAAAAATTGTACTGTTAAAACTTGCTACTATAACAAAAAAAAGGGCTAAACGATAGCGTTTAACCCCAAAATTAAGCCAAATAACCAACTTTTTTAAACGATTTTTAAACAATTATTTTTTAAACATTGGCAATTTGCTGTTTTCTAATTTCATCACAACATCTGGTAATTTGTCCAATACGGTTTCAATCACCGCTTGACTTGCTTGAGCAAAGCCCAATTTTTCGGCTAAGGTTGGTTTTTTACGAGTTTGCAAGGCATATACTTGATGGGTTTTTAACAAATCAAGCAAATAACTGTCAGACGTTTTTAATTCATCAACCAATTTTAAATCAATCGCATCTTCACCGTACCAATGCTCGCCTGTCGCCACTTTGTCAAGTTCAAGCTGTGGGCGATATTTGGTTATAAAATCTTGGAAAAGTTTGTGCGTTTGTTCCAATTCTTCTTGAAATTTTTGTTTGTCTTCTTCGTCATTTTTGCCAAAAACAGTTACAGTGCGTTTGTATTTACCTGCGGTGAATACTTCCACGTCGATGTCATGTTTTTCTAACAAATCGTGAAAATTTGGCACTTGGGCGACCACGCCGATTGAGCCGACCACCGCAAACGGAGCAGACAAAATTTTATCCGCCACGCACGCCATCATGTAGCCACCGCTTGCCGCAACTTTATCCACACAAACTGTTAAAGTCAAACCTGCGTCCTTGATGCGAGCGAGCTGTGCCGCAGCAAGCCCATAACCATGCACCATACCACCTGCTGATTCAAGGCGAACCACAACTTCATCACCTTGATTAGCGTTACTTAACAATACATTAATTTCTTCACGCAATTGAGCGACATCACTTGCTTTAATATCTCCATGAAAATCAAGCACATACACATTGTTTGGTTCGTCTTTGTTTTTGGCAAATTTGGCTTTTTCTTTTAAGGTTTGTTTAATAAATTGTTTAACAGCTTTTTTGTCCGCCGTTTCTAACATAAACTGTTGTTTTTGGTGGTTTTGCACTTTGTTTAGATGAATGATTTTTAGTTCGGTTGGGTGTTTGTAGGATTGAAATAACATGGGTTATCCTTTTTTTGGTTCAATTTTTTGCTTAAATATCTGTTATGTATGTAGGCAAAACTTGGATTTTTCAATATTTTTGACAAATAAAATGACAATTTTTAAAAAAATCGGTGCAATATGGTTGTGAAACTTTGGCAAACAAGGCATAATATCCGTTTAAATTTTTTTTAATTAAGTTGGATAAAAATTATGATGCGTACACATTATTGCGGTAGCGTTACCGAAGCATTAAATGAACAAACCATTACCGTTTGCGGTTGGGTACACCGTCGCCGAGACCACGGTGGGGTGATTTTTTTGGATATGCGTGACCGTGATGGGCTACTGCAAGTGGTGATTGATCCAGATACACCAGAAGCCTTTGCCACAGCCGACTCTGCCCGTTCTGAATATGTATTAAAAATCACAGGTCGTGTGCGTAACCGTTACGCAGGTACAGAAAACAAAAACATGACAAGTGGTAATGTGGAACTTTTGGCAAAAGAGATTGAAATCATTGCCAAATCAGAAACACCGCCATTCCCACTAAACGATGACTTTACCAACGTATCAGAAGAACTTCGTTTAAAATACCGTTTCTTGGACATTCGCCGTCCAGAAATGCTTGACCGTTTGCGTTTTCGCTCAAAAGTTACCACATTAATCCGTAATTACCTTGATGAAAACGGCTTTTTGGACGTGGAAACGCCAATTTTAACTCGTGCCACACCTGAAGGGGCAAGGGATTATCTTGTGCCAAGCCGTGTGTCAAATGGTGAATTTTATGCCTTGCCACAATCGCCACAATTATTCAAACAATTGTTAATGGTTGGCGGTATTGACCGTTATTACCAAATCGCCAAATGTTTCCGTGATGAAGACTTGCGTGCTGACCGTCAGCCAGAATTTACCCAAATTGACATTGAAACATCATTCCTAGATGACAACGACATCATGGACTTGATGGAAGGCATGACGGTTAAATTGTTTGACGAGCTAATGGGTATTAAATTTGACAAATTTGAACGTATGCCGTACAGCGTTGCTATGCGTGATTATGCATCTGACAAGCCAGATTTGCGTATTCCGTTAAAATTAGTGGACGTGGCTGATTTGATGCAAGACGTTGAATTTAAAGTATTTGCAGGCCCAGCCAAAGACCCGAAAGGTCGTATCGTTGCCTTGCGTGTGCCAAATGCAGGTAGCTTGCCACGTAGTCAAATTGATGAATACACCAAATTTGTCGGCATTTATGGGGCAAAAGGTTTGGCGTACATCAAGGTGAATGAACTTGAAAAAGGCATTGAAGGCTTGCAATCGCCAATCGTGAAATTTATTGAACCAATCGTCTTAGAATTGTTACAACGTGTTGGTGCAGAAAACGGCGACATCGTGTTCTTTGGTGCGGATAAAGCCAAAATCGTTAATGACGCTATGGGGGCGTTGCGAGTTAAAATCGGACATGATTTGAACCTTTTAACAAAAGAATGGGCACCATTGTGGGTTGTGGATTTCCCAATGTTTGAGGAAACTGATGATGGCAAATGGACATCGGTTCACCATCCATTCACCAAGCCAAAAGGCACGGTTGATGAGATGAAAAATAGCCCAGAAACTGCCCTATCTATCGCCTATGACATGGTGCTAAACGGTACAGAAATCGGTGGCGGTTCACTGCGTATTAACACGCTTGAAATGCAAAAAGCCGTATTTGAAGCGTTAGGTATCAGCGAAGAAGAAGCCGAAGAAAAATTCTCATTCTTGCTAAATGCGTTAAAATACGGTGCACCACCACATGGCGGTCTTGCCTTTGGTCTTGACCGTTTGATTATGCTGATGACAGGTGCAAGCTCAATCCGTGATGTGATTGCCTTCCCGAAAACCAAAACCGCAGAATGTCCATTAACCGAAGCCCCTGCCGAAGTGGACAGCAAACAACTGCGTGAACTTGGCATTCGTGTGCGTGAAAAAGAGAAAAAAGTGGAATAAATTTTATCCGCTCTTTTATAGCATATTTTTATTCAAACTATGATGAACGCTTTTTCATTCATTCGTTATGTGCCAATGTGGTGTTTGTACCTGTTGGCACATTTTGTCAGTTTTATTATCAGATTACGCCCCCATACAGGCGTAATGCGTGTTGTTCATATGAATTTGCAGTTGGCTTATCCAGCATTGTCTGAGCGTGAGCGACATGTATTGGCAAATCAAGCCATACGTAATCAAACACTCAATATGGCAGAATCACTAAAAAGCTGGGCAATGCCACCGCAATGGGCAATCAAGCAAATCCACACTGTTCACAATCAAGAAATATTGACACAAGCCCTAGCCAACCCCAACGGTATGCTTGCCATTGTGCCACATCTTGGCACTTGGGAAATGATGAATGCGTGGCTTAATCAATTTGGCTCACCGACCATCATGTACAAACCTGTCAAAGGCGAAAAAGCCAACCAATTTGTACTACAAGGACGGCAACGCCTCAATGCCACGCTTGTACCCACTGATGGCAGTGGCGTAAAGGCGATTTTTAAAACCCTAAAAGACGGTGGTTTTAGCATTATTTTACCAGACCATGTGCCAGATTTATCAGGCGGTGTGGTTGTGCCTTTTTTTGGCATTCCAACATTAAGTAGCACCCTTGCCCCAAAACTTGCCAGCAAAACCCATTGTGCGTTAGTCGGTTTAACTTGTGTTCGCCGTGATGATGGACAAGGTTTTGATATTTATTGTGATAAACTGGATAATCCCGCGTTGTATGACAAAAATATTGAGATTGCTACCAGTGCGTTAAACGATGAAATCAAAACCATGACAAACCGTTTTCCAAACCAATATATGTGGGGCTATAAACGCTTTAAACACGTGCCAAATTATCCAAATTTGTATAACGATACAGCCGATTTTAACAATTTGGTCGCCCATTTAAAACGCCCACAAATACCTTAAAACTCCCACCCAATCAAAAAAGCAAAACAACCATGAACCACACCAACCAACCAACTGACAATGAAAACCGCTACATTATTTGCATGAAATGGGGTACAAAATACGGTGCAGAATACGTCAATCGCCTGTATAACATGGTTAAACGCAACTTAACTTTGCCGTTTCAAATGGTCTGCCTAACGGATGACAGCACAGGCATTGACCCCAATGTCAAATGCTACCCCATTCCAGAGCTTAACTTACCGCCAAATCTGCCCGAGCGTGGCTGGAAAAAACTCACCACCTTTAAGCCAGAATTGTATGACTTAAAAGGTACGGCATTGTTTTTGGACATTGATATTGTCATTGTGAATAACATGGACTGCTTTTTTACCCATAAAGCCGAGCATGACGATAGCGTGATGATTATTCGGGATTGGAAAAAACCGTGGCGAATGG
>CAKMOY010000194.1 GCA_927911235.1 uncultured Moraxella sp. | reverse complement strand
GCCAAAGTTCTTGGTTGTTTAGGCGTGTTTTAGCAATAAATTGTCGATTACAGTCTTTGCAGTAATATTGCTGTTTATGGTCTTTTTTACCGTTTTTCTTGGTGTTTGTAGACCTACAAACAGGACATACTTTTTGTTTTTCATAAAAATCCTACTCAAAGCTATATGGTATCAGGCTTTGTGGGGTGTCAGCATGAATTTTGTCTATTAGACCCAAAATAATTTTTTGTAAATTAGTTACAAACAAAAAAAGGCGATTATGACAATCGCCTTTTTTTATTCATCAAAATTTATGCTCAATTATTGCAAACAAATGCCGATAATGGTTTTATATTTATCCCAAGTAACAGGAATAATATAAGAACGGCGGTCTTTTGGTAATAGGCTTGACGGCGGTACACCATCTACAATAATCGGTGGTGAGATGATAAATTCAGAGCCAAACTCACGGCGAGCATTACCAGAGATGGTATTGGCAATTTCACCTACCAAATCTTTTAACAAATGTATAGAGTTGTCTGGCTCGCCCATTTTTTGCAAAATATTGCGTAACATAGGCGTTTCAGAACTCACGTACACACTCCCCTCCAAAGGCCCCGTAATCGAGATGACCCCACTAAAATCATATGCCAAAGGTTTTTCATTATCATGAATATAAGGCGTATCTACGGACGCTTCATGACTATTTATTTGTTTAAAAAAATTCGTTACCGAATCGATAAAAACGTATAGTTTTTCAGCTTTCATAAGCTATCTCAAGTTTATTTTAATTAAGGATTTTGTAAATAAATCACGATTGCTGCGGTTAAGCTTTTCCACTCAAGTGGAATCACAAAAGAATGTTTATCTTTTGGAATGTTAATACTTTCAGGTTGCCCACGAAATACAAAAGGCACTGAGATATTAAATTCAGGTCCAAACTGTGAACGCGCATTGCCAGAGATGGTATTGGCAACTTCCCCTACCAAGTCAACCAAATTATCTTCACTGCTATCGGCTTCTTGCATGACGGATAACATTTTTTCTAGTAAAGGTTTTGGTGCGGTAAAATATACCAAACCTTTGTTGTTACCTGTAATGCCAATCACGCCTGTATAGTCGCTGACAATCGGTGTGTGGTTTTCGTTGAGATAGGGGGTTGAGATAACAATATCTTCATCATTGAGTTGACGAAAATAATTGGCAACACTATCAATAAATACTTGAAAGTTTTTTTCTACATTGGTCATGATAACACTCACTTATATATATTTATTCACTCACTAATTCAGATAAGGCTTCGGCGAGTTCTTCTTCGGAAAAAGGTTTGCATAAAAATCCACTGGCACCAAGCTCTAGGGCTTGGATACCTGTTGCTTTGTCTGACAAAGCGGATACGACCAATATACGCACATTAGGATTTTTTGCAACCAATTTTTCAATACATTCTAGACCATCCATTTGTGGCATGGTCAAATCCATCGTAACGACATCAGGATTATGGGTATCAAATTTTTCAATGGCTTCAGCACCATTACTGGCAGTCGCTACCAAAGTAAATAGGTCTGAGTTGTAAACACGTTGGATACGGTTACGGATAATATTTGAGTCATCAACAATCATTAAGCGATACATATTTTTTTCCTTTTAAAATTATTCAGCCGTTGGGTTTTTGGGACTTTAATGGTAAAGCGTGTTGATAAACCTTCTTTGGTATCCACGCCTAAATGCCCCTGTAGTGCTTGGATATTGTCTTTGATAATATCCATGCCCACACCACGCCCCGCATCTTCATCGGCTGATGATTTGGTACTAAAACCTGATTTAAATAATAAAGCTGTCAGTTTTTGTTTACTCCAAGTGGCAACATCTTCGGTTTTAAAGCCCATTTCAATCGCTTTTTGGCGAATCGCTTCGTAATTGATACCCGCACCATCATCTTCAATGGTGAGTTTATACGATTCTGCCAAATCTAGCAAACTTAAATTAATGTTACCGACCGCAGGTTTGCCATGTTGTAGGCGAGTTTCTGGTGATTCGATACCATGTACCACCGCATTTCTGATCAATTGAATGATGATTTCTTTTAAACTGCTTTCTAATTGGTGTGGCAAGTTGGTTTCATTAAAACCTGTCGCTTTTAGCTGTACTTGTTTGTTTTGACGTACCGCAATGTTGTCGGCAAATTGTTCATAAAACTCGTTTAAACCAAGTACAGGTGCAGTCGCATTCATTACAGGCGTAATCACAGGGGCAACGGTGCTGTGTACGGTTGCTTCAGGTGTTTGTACGTCAGCTACAGGTTGTACTTGTATGGCTTGTAATGTGCTAGCAGGGACGTTTTGGTTAATACGGCGACCCAAAGCTTCAATGGTATTTGACAAGTTTAACAATTCGTCAAGGTGAATCGTCAATGGTAAAAAGTCGTTACCTGATAGTTTGCCTTGAGCTTGCAATCCTTTTAGTTTGTCTTCAAAGTTTTGGGCAATGGTGGTAAAACTGTGTAGTTTTAATGCCGATGCTTCGCCTTTTAGACTGTGCATACTACGGTACATACGCACCAGTTTTTCTTCAAGCTCAGCTTGAGAGTTACCTGATGTTTTTAAGATATCATTGATTTTAATGATATTTTGTTTTGTATTACTGATAAAGTCATTGATAATGGCTGGACTTACGTTCAAGATGGTGGTTAACATCTCAATTTGTAAATCGTTTTGGGCACGTTCATGCTCTAGGCGTTGTTCTAGGCGGACTTGTTGTGTTACGTCTTGTACGTTGACCAAGATTTTTTCAATGTTTTTGCCGTGATAAACACGAGAGAATTTAAAGTCAAGATAACGGCTACCTGTCATGGCATCATCACTGTTTAGCATGACTTTTTTCAACGGATTTAAGTCATCTACCAATTTTTCTTTTACACGTGGGTTATAAAGCTGTTTTACAAAGCCTTCAGTGGTTTCTAGGTCTTTATCCGATACTTTGTTTTTTAACAGTTTGATGAATTGTTCGCCCGCAATATGTGTGCCTTTACCCATGATATTGCCAAGTTCGGCAGAATATTGATTACCGATATTCATGTCTTTATCAAGCAAGAACAAACCTGTATTTACGTTTTGCATAATTTCGGTTGTTTCTTTTTGTGCCAATAACGCTTGTTCGTCCGAACGGCGTAAACGGCGAATAAAGTAGGTAATAAAGCCAAAGAAGTAAATAACAGTAATCACAACCGCCACCGCACGCACAAAGTTCGTGGTTCTGTGTTGGCGTTCGTTAATATGGAAAGCTTCAGAAGTCAAAGCGTCTAACGAGTCGTTGATAGCAAGGGTTGAGAGTTTGGCTTGTTCACCTGCCAATGATAAGGGCGTCTCTGAGTCTTTGGTAATGTCTTTGGCAACTTCCAAATAAGCATTTAATTTAGGTGCAAGCTGTTGCCATTGCGATTCGGTTTCGTTTAGATATTGTAAAAGTTTTGGGTCAGAAACGGCTGGAATTTCCACCGTTTCATCACTGTCAACGGCGACTTGCCCACCGTTTTTGAGTGCTGCCAAATCGTTATCAATTTGTTTACTTTGAACAGCCAAACGATCTAATACTGTGATGCTATGTGGTGAATTAATATCTTCACCATAGCTGATTTGCATGTCAAACAAGTCTTTAATTACCTGTTGTACGTTATTGGTTACATTACTGGTTGCTGACATAACGGCAGTATTGTGCCGAATTTGGACAGATGTCCAAACGGTATAGCCCAATAAGCCAATCAACATCAACACGAAAATCCCTAACGAGACAATCAAATCTCGATAACGCCCGCCCAGTTTATTACCATCACTTGCACTTGCGATGCTATCGTTTGTCGGTTTTGGTGCTGGGCTTGCTGATTTTTTAAGAGCATTAAGCGCCATAGTATCTTTCCTTTACAATAAGCGTTAAAGTAGTTGAATTTTATATATAATACAAATATTGCTTTGTAGTAAGACGGTTTTTAAATTCAAATCATTGACTTCCTCCCCTCCCTATCGTTCGAGGATTCCTGCTCCCAGACGGTCAAGCCCGACCGCAAGAATGTTCTTACTGGCAATAAACTTTAATATTCACGTTACTTCCCAAATTTTCCAACGCATTTTTAACAATCACTTTATCATCAAAATCATACCGTACGCCATCAATCTCTTGATAAGTCTCATGCCCCTTGCCTGCAATCACCAGAATATCATTCGCCCCTGCA
>CAKMOY010000193.1 GCA_927911235.1 uncultured Moraxella sp. | reverse complement strand
CTTTTAGCTTTTAATCTGTTTAAAAGGTTTATCATAACGCAACTGTTTGATTTTGGCTTTAGCTTTTACGTTAATTTTTATTAACCATTTTTAACAGCATTTAGCTTTGTGTAGAAAAGCGGTAACCTGTGCCTCGCACGGTTTGGACATAGTCTTGAAATCCATATGGTTCTAAGATTTTACGAAGTCTGCGAATGTGTACGTCAATGGTGCGGTCTTCTACATAGACGTTGCCACCCCAAACGTGGTCTAATAACTGTGAACGGGTGTAAGCTCGCTCGGTGTGGGTCATAAAAAAGGCAAGTAAGCGGTATTCGGTAGGTCCGATGTCAATAAATGTGTCGCCTGCTCGGACACGTTGGGCGACTGGGTCCAGGATTAAACCATTGATATTAATCAATTTTTCTGATGTTAAAGCATTGCTTCTACGTAAAACCGCTTTGATACGTGAAATCAGTTCTCTGGTAGAAAAGGGTTTAGTAATATAGTCATCTGCACCAGCGTCTAAGCCTTGAATTTTATTGTCTTCTTCGCCTTTTGCTGTTAGCATGATGATGGGAATTTCGTTCAAGGTGTCATCTTTTTTTAGTCTGCGACAAAAGTCAATGCCTGATACGCCATTTGGCAACATCCAATCTAACAAAATTAAACTGGGTCGGTTGTCCACAACCAAATGATGGGCTTGGGAAACATCGCCTGCTTCTAGGCAGTGAAATCCTGCCAAATCCAATGCAGTAACAATCATATCCCGAATGGCGACTTCATCTTCAACGACTAAAATGGTTTCCATAACTTTTTCAACTTTTTTATTTGGGTTAAATTGGCAAATATTTTTGTGTTTTTTACAGCAATTTATTGCAGTTTAATCCAATTTGTATGACAAAATGATGACAAATGTCAATTTTTTATTGCTAAAAATTATGGGGCGACTTTTTGATTCACCGATTTTTCTTGGGAATCGGTCGCTTTTGGTGCATTGGGTGAGGCAGGTTCGCTGTCAATGACTTCGGCATCTTCGCTGATATGTTCCATCGCTGAGTTATCTATGTTGTTATCGCCGCCTTCTACTGCGGCAGCTACGCTTGCGTTCGGTTCATTTTCGGTTACGGTTTCGGCGGTTTCGCCACCTAAATCGGCAGTGGCATTGCTGTCATTGATGACGACTGGCGCGTTTTTGTCGTCAGCAGGGGCAGCAGACATTGGTATGGCTTGGGCTTCTGCGACAGAGGCGGTATTGGCTTGGGTGTTTTCGGTGGGTTCTGATTTGCTACAAGCCGTTAGCCCAAGTACGGTCATTATGAATAGACTGGTGATAAGTTTTGTTTTCATTTTTTTATCCTTTTATCAATGTTAAGCAATTTTACCATGACATTGTTTGTATTTTAAACCAGAACCACAAGGACACATGGCGTTGCGACTTAAATTTAGGTTTGCGTATGGGTTTTCTTCGGTGGTGTCCGTTGGGTTGGCAACGCTTTCTACCGCTGTTGGCAATACCGTTCCCATGTTAAATTGATAGTTTGCTCGACCTTGTGGACGGGCTTGGCGTGGGCGACTTTCGGCTTCGCCTGTTAAACCATTGATTTCTTGGTGTTCAAAGTTTAACTGCTTAAGGCGTGCTTGCTCACGTTGTTGTTCTTCCAACATGGCGATTTCTTCAGGCGTTGGAATGTGCATGATGGATAAATCTTGCACCGTTTCGGATTTTATCGCCCCAAGCATACTTTGAAATAGGTTAAACGATTCAGATTTGTACTCTTGTTCTGGATTTTTTTGAGCATAACTGCGTAAGTGAATACCTTTACGCAATTGGTCCATTTGGTTCAGATGTTCTTTCCAGTGTTTATCAAGGTTTTGGAGCATAAAGTGGCGTTCTAATCGCCCTGCGTCATCGCCCATTTGTTCACGGCGATGGCGATAATTTAAAATGGCGGCATGGATAATTTTTTCACGTAAGCCTTCTTCATCAAGCCTACGGTCATCGTCCAACCAGTCATTGATTGGCATGGCAATGCGAAACTCATCTTCTAGTTCGTCTTCTAGTCCGTCCACGTCCCATTGGTCGTCAATTGAGCCTTTTGGAATAAATTGGTCAATCACCGCATTATAAACATCGTTGTGCATTTGTTCAATGGTTGTTTGTAAATTTGTCGCTTCTAACAATTCATCACGCTGACGATAAATCACTTTACGTTGTTCGTTGGCAACGTCATCATATTTTAGCAAGGTTTTACGTGCATCAAAATTTCGGCTTTCTACTTTACTTTGGGCGTTTTCAATAGAGCGAGAAACCATTTTATGCTCAATCGCTTCATCTTCTTTTAAGCCCATTGCACGCATCATATTAACAACACGGTCGCCTGCAAAAATTCGCATTAAATCATCTTCTAATGACAAGAAAAAGCGAGATTCACCGGGGTCGCCTTGTCGTCCTGCACGTCCACGAAGCTGATTATCAATACGGCGTGATTCGTGGCGTTCTGAACCGATAATATGTAGCCCGCCTGCCTCTAAGACTTGTTTGTTACGCACTTGCCATTCGGCTTTTGCCTGTTCACGCATTGCGTCCGTTACATTGTCGTATTTGGCAAGCTCTGCCTGCCAGTTACCGCCCAAAATAATATCCGTACCACGACCTGCCATGTTAGTAGCAATCGTGACTGCGTCAGGGCTACCTGCTTGGGCGATGATGTCGGCTTCACGTTCGTGTTGTTTGGCGTTCAGCACGTTGTGGGCGATACCTTCGTGTTTCATCAATTCGGACAACACTTCGCTGGCTTCAATGGTCGCAGTCCCAATTAAAATTGGGGCGTGTTTTTCTTTGATACGTTTGATTTCTTTGATAATGCCGTGGTATTTGCCCATTTTTGTTAAAAAAATCTGGTCGTTCAAATCCACACGTTGAATCGGCTTATGCGTTGGAATGACCACCACGTCCATGTCATAGGTTTGTTTAAACTCAGCAGCTTCAGTATCGGCTGTCCCTGTCATGCCTGATAATTTGTCATACAAACGAAAATAATTTTGGAAAGTCGTGGTCGCAAGCGTTTGGTTTTCGGCTTGGATTTCTACGCCTTCTTTGGCTTCTACCGCTTGGTGCAAGCCTTCCGACCAACGTCTGCCCGGCATGGCTCGCCCTGTGTTTTCATCAATGATAACCACTTCGCCATCTTGGATAATGTAGTTAATATCTTTGACAAACAAATGATGGGCTTTTAATGCCGATTGCACATGGGCTAACAATGGCAAACGTGCTGGGCTGTACAGACTTTCTTTTTCGCCCATTTGTCCTTTTTCTACCAAGAATTTTTCAATTTTTTTCGTAACCTTTTTTCGCTGATTTCAATTTGGCGATTTTTTTCATCAATCCAAAAATCATGTTCCAAATTATCACGATTGCCCTCTTCGGTTTTTGACGCTTTTAAGCGCTCCACAATGGTGTCAATCAAAGCATAGGTTTCGGCAGAATCTTCAGCTTGTCCAGAAATAATCAGCGGTGTACGAGCCTCATCAATCAAAATTGAGTCAATTTCGTCAATGATACAGTAGTTAAGCGGACGCTGTTTTTTCTCGTCCATGCTAAATACCATGTTATCACGCAAATAGTCAAAACCGTATTCGTTATTTGTGCCGTAAGTGATATCCGCTTGATACGCCCCAAATTTTTCCATCGGATTTTGCTGTGAATAAATCACAGCAACGGTCAAACCCAAAAATTCAAACAACGGACGGTTTAACTCCGCATCACGCATTGCCAAATAATCATTGACGGTTACAACGTGAACGCCCTTGCCACTCAACGCATTTAAGTAAATGGCAAGCGTTCCCATCAAGGTTTTACCCTCACCTGTACGCATCTCGGCAATTTTGCCTTCGTGCAAGGTAATACCGCCAATCAACTGCACATCGTAATGTCGCATACCTAGTACACGCAAAGACGCTTCACGGCAGACGGCAAAAGCTTCGGCAAGCATATCATCAAGGCTTGTACCATTTTCAAACTTTTGTTTAAACTCGCTGGTTTTTTGTTTTAATTGTTCATCACTTAACGCTTGGATACTGGGTTCTAACGCATTGATTTTATCAACCAATTTACGCATACGTTTGAGTTCACGGTCGTTTTTTGTGCCGACAACTTTGCCGATTACTTTGCCTAACATAACGAATTAAATCCTACAATCATATTAAATTTTGCTATTATATATGGGTTTATCTTTTTTAGATACAAGTTTTGTATGCGGATTTTTTTCAACAAAAAAAATTTTGCAAAAAAGTAAGAAATCTGTAAAATGCACGCTTTTAAATCATTTTAGCAAAAATTACTGTCAAATCAACAACAAACAAAGTTTTACCATGTCAAATTTAGCCCTTATCAAAAATTTACCCAAAGCCGAACTACACGTTCACATTGAAGGTACGTTTGAACCAGAACTGATGTTCGCCATTGCCAAACGCAACCAAATCGCTATTCCCTACTCGTCTGTGGAAGAAGTCAAAAACGCCTACAATTTTCACAATTTGCAATCGTTTTTGGATATTTATTACGCAGGGGCGAATGTACTGATTCACGAACAGGATTTTTATGATTTGGCGTGGGCGTATTTTGAAAAATGTGCGACAGATAATGTCGTGCATACCGAGATTTTCTTTGACCCACAGACGCACACCGAGCGTGGCATGGATTTTGCGACTTGTTTTAACGGTTTATACCGAGCTTGCCAAGATGCCAAACAAAAGTTAAATATTTCATCGCATTTGATTATGTGTTTTTTACGTCATTTAAGTGAAGAAAGTGCGTTTAACACGTTGGAACAAGCCTTGCCATTTAAAGATAAAATCATTGGTGTTGGACTTGATTCTAGCGAAGTTGGCAATCCGCCATCAAAATTTGAACGAGTGTTTGCCAGAGCACGAGAATTGGGCTTTTTGACCGTCGCTCATGCAGGCGAAGAAGGCGACCCTGACTATGTTTGGCAAGCGTTGAACTTGTTAAAAGTAAACCGCATTGATCACGGTGTCCGCTCGGAAGAAGACGACAAACTGATGCAACGCTTAATTGCTGAACAAATGCCTTTAACAGTCTGTCCGTTAAGCAATCTTAAATTATGTGTTGTGAAAAACTTAACCGACCATAATATCAAACGTATGCTCAATCAAGGCGTGTGCGTTACGGTAAATTCGGACGACCCTGCGTATTTTGGCGGTTATATGAATGATAATTTTATCGCCATTGATACAGCGTTAAACTTGACATCTGATGAGTTAAAACAATTGGCGATTAACAGTTTTAATGCATCTTTTATCAGCGATGATGAAAAACAGTATTGGATAAGCAAAATCAAGGCGTATTAAGGATAAAAAATGAACTACAACCTTAACGACCACACCCCCATGATGCAGCAGTATCTGACGCTAAAAAAGGACTATCCGAATGCGTTGGTACTGTATCGTATGGGCGATTTTTACGAATTGTTTTTTGACGATGCCAAACTTGCCAATCAGATTTTGGGGATTACCTTAACCAAACGTGGCAACGACAAGCAAGGCAACGCCATTCCTATGGCGGGTGTGCCGTTTCATTCTGCGGATAGCTACATTGCTCGCTTGATTAGTGCTGGGCAAACTGTGGTGATTTGTGAACAAGTTAGCGATGAAAATGAAGAAAATCAAGCACAAAATTCAACCGTTTATTATGACAATTTAGACAACACTACTGATGAAAAAACCGCTAAAAAATCGGTAAAAAAATCTAAAACTAATCCCCCAAAAATCATGCAACGCAAAGTCGTTCGCACTTTGACCGCAGGGACTTTGACCGATGACAGTTTAATTCATCAAGGGCAAATTCCCAACGTCATTGCATTAAGTTTTGCCAAAAGTCAAATGTCAGTCGGTGTTGCCGAATTAAACTTGGCACATGGCACGATTAGATGTAGTCAAATTAATTGCAATTCTTTAGAAAATTTAAAATTAGAATTAACCAATTTGTTAATCCGTTTTGACCCTAGCGAAATTTTGATTGACGAACAATTAAGTGATACTTGGCTACATTGCTTGCAAGATAGCCTGTCGCAAGACGTGCCGATTGTCGCTCAAGCTCACAGTTTGTTTTTGTTTGACAATGCGAACGAACATTTGTGCCAACATTTACAAGTTGCGACCTTGTCAGGCTTTGGGCTTGATGACAAACCGCTTGCGACCGCCTGTTGCTCGGTGGTGCTACATTATGGCAAGCAAACGCAACAATCAACACTTGCTCACATTCGCCATATTAGCCTAGAAAATGGCGATGATTTTTTACAATTAGACAGTATCAGCCAACAAAATTTGGAAATTTTCAAGCCTGTTTTGACATCTGGCATTTCACTGTTATCCGTCATTGACCATTGCCAAACGCCTATGGGCAAGCGAGCGTTGGCACATCATCTGCACCGTCCATTGTTAAATACGCATTTAATCAATCGCAGGCTAGATGCGGTGGAAAGTTTAAAAAATTTGCCGAACGCTCAATTTGACACGCTGTGTGAAATTTTGCACCAAATTGGCGATATTGAACGCATTGGCGGACGTATTGGACTAAATTCGGCAAAACCAACTGACTTGGTAAAACTTGCCGAAAGTATAGATAAATGTTTGCAATTAAATCAATTTTTACACACGATTTTTACGTTTGATTTTGCCACAACAGTCAATGAAAATACGCCACTTTTAATCATGCTTGCCAAACAATTACCAAGTTTGGATAAAGATGATATTTTTTGTGATATTTATCAACAACTTAATCAAGCTATCGTTGCCGAACCACCGAGCCATATCCGTGATGGCGGTATGATACAGCGTGGTTTTCATGCCGAGCTTGACCGACTGCGAGAACTGCACGACAACATAGAGCAAACACTTGAAAACCTTGCCAATGAAGAACGCACAACCCACAATTTACCGATGTTAAAAGTCGGATTTAACAAGGTAAGCGGTTTTTATTTTGAGTTAAGCAGTTTGCAATCCAAAAACGCCCCACCCCATTTTAGTCGCCGTCAAACGCTAAAAAATGCGGAACGCTACATTACGCCAAAACTTAAAGAGGTGGAAGAAGCGTATCTACTTGCACAAGGTCAAGCGATTGCGTTGGAAAAACAGCTTTACCAAGATTTATTAGATAATTTACAAAAACAATTAAGTAATTTACAACAATTAGCAAAATCTGTTGCTTATTTAGATATTTTGGCAAACTGGGTCAGTATCACTCGCCTATTGCCAAATAGCCAGTGGTGTCGTCCGACTTTTGGCAAACATTTTGAACACGATTTATCAAATAATTTTGACAAAAACAAAGCCTATATTGACATCAAAAACGGTCGGCATATTGTCGTAGAACTAGGCAATCTTAAGAAAAATAAAACCGTTAAAAATCAAATAAATAAAGAAAATTTTATCGCCAATGATTGCCAATTAGCAACGCAAAATCAACCTGAAAAACTCATGCTTATCACTGGCCCAAACATGGGCGGAAAGTCCACCTATATGCGACAAACTGCCTTGATTTTGCTGATGGCACATTGTGCGGATTTGTCCCTGCCGAAATGGCGGATTTTGGGCGAATTGAGCGGATTTTTACTCGCATTGGCTCGGCGGACGACTTGGCAAGCGGTAAATCCACCTTTATGGTTGAGATGATTGAAACCGCCAACATCATGAACCAAGCCCACGCCAACTCGCTTGTGCTGATGGACGAAGTCGGACGTGGCACAAGTACCCAGGACGGCTTGGCAATTGCTCATGCATGCGTAACTTTTTTGGCGGAAAAAATCGGCTGTTTGACCCTATTTGCCACCCATTATTTTGAATTGACCGAACTTGCCGATAATCACGAACAAATGTTTAATCAGCATTTGGTAACGCAAGAAATTGACGGTAAGTTGTTGTTATTACACAAAATTGCCAAAGGTAGCACGCACCGCAGTTTTGGACTTCATGTCGCAAAAATGGCAGGCGTGCTGATGAAATTTTGCAAAATGCTCAAAAATTTTTGGCAAATTTAAGCAAAGAATCGGCTGACAATGCGATTTTACACAAACCGTTAAAATCAGTTCAACATCATGATAACGTTAATTTGGATTTATTTGACAGTTTATCGGAAAATTTGGTAAAAAGTCCACACACCATGTATCAAAACAATTGCCAAAATGATAGAATTTTGCAAAATAACCCTAATTATCAACCGCTTATCCAAAAAATTCAAGACACTCAAGTGGACGATTTGACCCCAAGGCAAGCGTTAGAATTAATTTATTCCTTAAAAGAATTGTTAAATGCGTGATTAAAGGTTTAAAATATAACGTTAAATTTTTGTTTTTTTAAATGTAAATTGATAAAAGGTAGCCATCGCCATGACCTTTGTTGTAACTGATAACTGTGTACGTTGTAAATATACTGACTGCGTAGAAGTATGCCCTGTGGACTGCTTTTACGAAGGCCCAAACTTTTTGGTCATTCACCAGATGAGTGTATTGATTGTGCATTGTGTGAGCCTGAATGCCCTGCCAATGCGATTTTTAGCGAAGATGAAGTGCCAAAAGGTCAAGAAATTTACATTGAGCTAAATGCTGAGCTTGCCGACAAATGGCCAAACATCACAGCCATGCACGACCCACTACCAGACCATAAAGAATGGGACGGTGTGCCAAATAAATTGCAATATTTAGAAAAGTAATTTGCAATTTAAAATAAAAAATACCACTTTGATAGCGGTATTTTTTATTATTGTGCATTATTATTGGTATTGGGCGGTTTTTTGTAATTGACTGACATCAAAGCCTTGATTTTTGGCGGTATTTACCAATTGCTGATAAGTCGCTTCACTCATGGTTGGCGTGCGTGACAGTAACCGCAGATATTTTTGATTTGGTGTGCCGACCAACGCATATTGATAATCATTATCTAATTCCAACACCCAATAATCCGCTTTGGTAAAAGGCAACCACCGTTTTTGTCAAATTTATCATATCATGAACAAAAAACCCAATCATGAATATTGGGTTTTTGTTATTTGGTGTTTTAAATTTTTTGGTGTTTTAAATGATTTGACAATTTTTATCAAACATTCAAATAATCTAAAATACCTTTTGCCGCTTGGCGACCTTCCCAAATCGCAGTTACGACAAGGTCAGAACCACGCACCATATCACCGCCCGCAAAGATTTTTGGATTTTTGGTTTGGAATGCAAATTGTTGATGCTCTGGGGCAATCACACGTCCGCTATTGTCAAGCTCAATACCTTGTGTGGCGAACCAATCAGCAGGGCTAGGACGGAAACCAAATGCCATAATCACCGCATCAGCAGGTAGAATTTCTTCTGAATTTGGTACAGGTTCTGGGTTTCTGCGTCCACGATTGTCAGGTTGTCCAAGTTGCGTGGTAATCACTTTTACGCCTGTTACTTTACCGTTTAAGCCCATAATTTCAACAGGCTGGCGGTTAAATAAGAAATTTACACCTTCTTCACGGGCATTTTTGACTTCACGGCGAGAACCTGGCATATTGTCTTCATCACGGCGATAGGCACACGTTACGCTTGTTGCCCCTTGACGGATACTGGTGCGGTTACAGTCCATTGCGGTATCGCCACCGCCTAGCACCACGACATTTTTGCCTTCTACGTCAATGTATTCGCTTGGGTCTTTTTCCCAACCTTGACAACGATTTACATTGGCAATCAAAAAGTCCAACGCATCGTAAACGCCTTGCAAATGTTCGCCTGTGTAACCGCCACGCATATAGGTATAAGT
>CAKMOY010000192.1 GCA_927911235.1 uncultured Moraxella sp. | reverse complement strand
AAAATTATAAATCGCAGAAATCAGATTGACCCTTAATCCAAAACGTTTTCTGCGATTACGATAACGACAAGATAATATTTTAAAACGTTTGATTTTACCAATAACATGCTCATTTAACACACGTTGTGATGATAACTTATGAGTTGTTCGGGTGTCATTTTTTTGTGGTTTTGGTTGATAAAGTTGGTATTATATCAGTTTTTGTTTGTTGGTTTGGAAAGAGGTCTATTAAAAAAATAACGAATTTTATTGTAATAATATGTTAAAATTAGCCACATTTTCGTTATTTTTTCATTCTTTTTAAAAGGGAAACTTATGTTTGTCCTAGAACCCCAACACATCTATTTAAACCAGTCGGCAACCGACAAACAACACGCCTTAAGACTGTTAGCCGATATTTTGATAAAAGACCATTTAACCCAGGACGGCTATTTGCAAGGCTTGCAAGACCGTGAAGCCCAAAGCTCTACCTATCTAGGACAAGGTATCGCCATTCCGCATGGCACGCCTGCTTCTCGTGATAAAATTTTGCAAACAGGTGTGCGATTGGCACATTTTCCGCAAGGCGTGGATTGGGGTAATGGCAATGTGGTGCATTTGGCAGTGGCGATTTCTGCCAAGTCAGACGAGCATTTGCAAGTGTTACAAATGCTTACCAAAGCCCTAAATGACGATGTTGAACAAAAAATCGCCAAAGCCACCACCGCAGACGAGATTTTGGCGATTTTGAACGCCACGCCTGATAGTTTGTTGTTGCACGAAAGTTTAATCAAAACCGATATCCATGCGGACGATTTGGACGAATTGGCGTATCAAGGTTATCAATTGTTAAAATCCCAAAGCCTTGTTGGTGCTGGTTTTTTAACCAATTTGCACAGTGATAAAGCCATTTTTTACAAGACAATACTTGGGCGGTGGTCGGTGAAACGAGCGTTTTCACCCCTGCGGTGGCGATTGTAAAAAATCATCAACTGGTTGATTTTAATGATAAAAAAAATGGATACTTTGGTATTAATCGCCAGTAATGACAAATTAGACCAACAAAAGTTGTCAAATTTGTTAGATGTGTTATTCCAAACGTCTTTGACAAATACCAACAATAGCCGAGAAATCGCCCAAGCCATTCATGCCGAAACTGTGCCTGATTGGATAAAAAAATCGGTGGTTGTGCTAAACCATCACGGTTTGCACGCACGTCCTGCCACCGAGCTTGTGCGTTTAACCAAAGCATTAACAGGCGATATCAAAGTATCGCTTGATGAAATCAATTTTGTGTCGGCAAAAAGTTTGACCCAATTGTTATCGCTTGGGGCGGTGCGTGGGCAGACTTTGACCTTTATTGCCGAGCCAAATACTGACAGCGAAACGGCTTTGGACAGCGTGATTTTGGCGGTGCGAGAAGGTCTTGGCGAAACCATTGAGCCGATTAACGAAAGTAAACCGAACACAGTTGCGGACAACTTAGCCGATGAATGGATTGACCCTTTTAGCCAAAACGAAGAAAACAAAGGTATTCCTGCTTCTCGCGGTTTGGCGGTTGGCAATGCGTTTGTCATGCGTGATAAAAAGTACGATTATGCGTTAATAAGCCAAAATCCTAGCCAAGAAAAACAGCGATTGGAACAGGCGGTTTTGACGGTTAAACAAAGTTTGCAACAACTGATTGACACCGCAAGTAGCAAAGAAATTCGCCAAATTTTTACTGCTCATTTGGCATTGTTGGACGATAGCGAATTGTTTAATCAAGTATTTGTCAATTTGCAAAAAAATATGACGGCAGAAAACGCTTGGCACAGCCATGTGGAAAAAACAGCAAAAATCCAAGAAAGCCTTGATAACAAGCTATTAGCAGAGCGAGCGATGGATTTGCGTGATGTCGGTGATAAGGTGCTTGCAGTGTTGTGTGGCGAAACTTTGGCAGAATTACCCAACGAGCCTTACATCTTAATTAAGCATGACTTAATGCCGTCCGATGTGGCACGCCTTGATAATCGCTATGTGTCGGGGATTTTGACCGCAGTCGGTGGGGCAAGTTCACACAGTGCGATTGTGGCTCGTGCTTTGAGTATTCCTGCGATTGTGGGGGCAGGCGAGCAAGTGTTAGAGATTGCCCAAAAAACGCCTGTGTTAATCAACGGTGCGACTGGCGAATTTGTCATTAATCCAACCGATAATTTGTTAGAACAAGCCAGTCTGGAGCAAGAACGCCAACAATTAGAACAAACCAAAGCCCTACAAACTTGCCAAATTCCTGCGATCACGCTGGATAATCGCCAAGTTCATGTGATGGCAAATCTAGGCGATGTCAATAATGCTGAAAGTGCGGTGGCAGGCGGTGCAGAAGGCGTTGGGTTACTGCGAACTGAGCTTGTGTTTATGAAACATAGCCAAATGCCTGATATCCAAACCCAAATTAACGATTACAAAAAAGTCTTTGATGCGATGGCACATCGCCCTGTGGTGGTGCGAACGCTTGATGTGGGCGGTGATAAGCCTTTGCCTTATGTGGCGATGAAAGCCGAAGAAAATCCGTTTTTGGGCGTGCGTGGCGTGCGTTTGACCTTGCGAAAACCTGAAATTTTTAAACAACAACTTACCGCTTTAATCCAAGCGTCAAAACAATCATCGCCAGACCAAGATTTACGCATTATGTTTCCGATGATTGGGCGTGTAGAAGAGTGGCAAAAAGCTCGTGAAATTTTGGACGAAGTATTAGCCGAAAATCCGCACAACAAATTGCAAGTCGGCATGATGATTGAAGTACCAAGTTCGGCAATTATGGCAGAAAAATTTGCCCCATTGGTGGACTTTTTTAGCATTGGCACGAACGATTTGACCCAATATGCGATGGCGATTGACCGTGGACACCCTGTGCTATCTCGTGAGGCGGACGGCTTGCACCCAAGCGTGCTACAGCTAATTGACACCACCGTCAAATCCGCCCACAAATATGGCAAATGGGTCGGCGTGTGTGGCGAATTGGGGGCTGACCGCCAAGCCATTCCAATTTTGCTAGGGCTTGGCGTTGATGAGTTAAGCATTTCATCAAGTCAAGTTGCGTTGGCAAAAATGCAAATTCGCAGTTTAACTTTAAGCGATTGTAAACAATTGGCAATCAAAGCCCTTGATTGCGATACCGCCACAGCGGTGCGTGCTTTGACCGCATAAGGGGGCGATATGGCAAAGATTTTATGTATCACCTTAAACCCAGCGATTGACATCACTTTAAGCATTGACACGCTCAAAGTCGGTGCGGTCAATCGTGTGGCAAATAGCCAAACGCACCCTGCGGGCAAGGGCATTAATGTCGCCAGTATTTTGGCACAATTGGGACATGACATTACCGTAACAGGCTTTTTGGGACAACAAAACCGCCAAAGTTTTGATGATAAGTTTTCTCAACTAAATTTTGACAATCAATTTGTTTATGTGGCAGGTGAAACTCGCCAAAATATCAAAATTGCCGAAAATAACGGACAAATGACCGATATCAATGGCAAAGGTTTTTTGGTTGATGAACGTGCCAAAGACGAACTTTTGACAAAAATTGACAATTTGGCAAAACAGCATGATTTTATCGTGATGTCAGGCAGTTTGCCACAAGGTTTTAGTTTGGACGATTTTGCCAATTTGATGGTAAATATTCAACAAAAAAATCCAAAACTTGCCATAGACACCAGTGGTGAAGCCCTAAAAATCGCCATCAAACACAATCCATTTTTAATCAAACCCAACACCGATGAATTAGCCGAAAGTTTTGGCGTAGCGTGTCAAACGCTTGATGAACAAATTCAATTATTTCAAAAACTTAACAGTAAAATTGAACACATCGTTATTTCTATGGGCGAAAAAGGTGTGCATTGGCTCAAACGCTCGCCAACCCAACAAACCATCACCGCAACATCACCAAAAGTTACCGTCAAAAGCACCGTTGGGGCAGGGGATACGCTGGTCGCTGGCATGGTGCATGGGTTGTTAAGCCTTGATGACGAGCGTCAAATTTTGACGCAAGCGGTGGCAATGGCAAGCCATGCGGTTACGATTATCGGTTTTGATGTGGCAAATCAACAGCGATTAACCGAATTATCAAGCCAAATTCAAATTATTTAAAAAATACTAAATTGGAATAAATTTATGAATAAATTATTAATTATTTATCCAAAGCAAGATGTTAAGGCTTTGGTGCTTGCCAAAAAAATCGCCTTTGATGCCAAACAAAAAAACGTGGAAAGCCAACTGCTTGACGACAGTCAGCTTGCAACTTTGGACAATGCGTTTGCGACAACTACCGAGCGTGTCGCTGTTGTCGGTGATGTCAATGTGCAGTCTTTATCAACATTTGCCGATAAAACCACCCTTGTCAATGCCGATAATGTGCACCAAGGCAATGCCTATGAAGCGGTGTTAAATCAAGGCATTAGCCCAATTGCAACCCATGTTACCAGTAACAACCAAAAACCGTTATCATTTGTCGGTATTACAGCCTGTCCCACTGGCGTGGCTCACACTTTTATGTCAGCAGAAGCCTTAGAAAATATTGGCAAAGAGCTGGGTTATCAAGTCAAAATTGAAACGCAAGGCTCAGTTGGGGCAAAAAATATTTTAACCGATGATGAAATTGCCAATGCCGATTTTGTGATTTTGGCGACCGATATTGAAGTCAATGCCGACCGTTTTGTTGGCAAAAAATTATACCGCACGTCCACAGGTCAGGCACTCAAACAAACCAAACAAACCTTTGAAAATGCCATCGCTCAAGCGGCTGTTCATGGCGGTGCAGGTGCGACCACTGCCAAAGCCAGCACCAATAAAACCGAGAAAACAGGTTTTTATAAACATTTGATGACGGGTGTGTCATTTATGTTGCCGATTGTGGTGGCAGGTGGTTTGCTGATTGCCATGTCTTTTGTGTTTGGGATT